>NZ_JAGMUF010000068.1:0-22680 GCF_019049125.1 Streptomyces sp. AC602_WCS936
GACTCCGTGGCCGACGTGGGCGGGGAGGCCGCCGAGGAGGTCGGGGTCGGCGTGGTGCAGGGCCCACTCGCGGCAGACCTGTTCGAAGTGGGGGCCGAGGACGTTCGCCACGAAGCGGCGTCGGCTGGCCTGCCAGACCCGGGCCGCGTTGCCCGGGCGTTCGAGTTGGGGCCAGACCGGGCGCATCACCGCGTGGTAGAAGCCGATCAGGGGTTCCGAGATGCGGTAGGTGGAGCGGTTGGCGCGGAAGGCGTCCGCCTCACGCTGGAGCAGTCCGGCGTCCTCCAGGACGTTGATGGGGTGGGCGATGTCGGTGGCCTTGCGTTCCAGGTAGCCGGCCATGCCGCCGCGCGTGGTGTGGCCCTCGGCCACCGCTCCGAGTACCGAGAGGTAGAGCGCGGTGTCGCGCAGGTCGGGTTCCTCGGCGAGGAGGTAGCGCGCTTCGCGGAAGAGGGGCGTCTCCGGGTTCAGTACGGTGCGGATCACCCAGTCGTCGAAGTCGTCCGGTCCCGAGGGGCTGTCCCCGCGCGCGAACTCGCGGCGGTAGGCGGGGGTGCCTCCCACGACGGCGTGTACCTGAAGGGCGAGCCGCGGGTCGGTGATGTCCCAGAACCGGGCCGCGAGTCGGTGGTCGAGGGAGCGGACCACCAGTTCCAGGCCTGCACGGCCCCGTAGCGGCGCATTGCCGGACAGCAGGCGGCCCATGAAGGTCAGCGCGGAACCGCAGAGCAGGAGGCGGGTGCGGGAGGTGGTGCGTTGCTCGCGCAGGGGGCGCAGTGCGTTCTGGATGATCGACGGCAGCTCCGGGTTCGCCTTGGCCAGGTAGGGGAATTCGTCGATCACCACCGGCACCGGGCGCTCGGTACCCAGAGCGAGGAGGGCGTCCACCGCTTCGTGCCAGTCGGCGAAGTGGTAGGGGCTGGGAGGGCGGACGTGCGCGGTGAGGGCCGCGCTCAGGCGGCGCAGGGATTCGGCGTCGGCGGCCTCCGTCGCGCCGAAGTAGAAGCCCCCTGTCGCCTCACAGGCCGCTTCCAGCAGGAAGGTCTTTCCCTGGCGTCTCCTTCCGGAGACCACCCCCAGCGTCGCGCCCGGCTGGGTGTCGGTGACGAACCGGGTCAGGGCTGCCCACTCGTAGTCGCGGTCGAACATGTCGGCGGGCTTGTCCATGCGCGGCCTCATTTATAGGAGTACGTTTCTATAAACTGTATCCCTATAACGCGCGAGAGGGCCGTCTCTGCGTCCGGGGGGGGGGCGTGGCTCAGCCCGCCGTCGTCAGCCGTCCCCGCCCCCGTCGGCCCCGCAGCCCCTCCCACGTCGCCCCCAGCGCCAGCGACTGGACCAGGGCCGACAGCACGATGCCGCCGATGAAGAACCAGGTCGGGGCCTCGCCGCCCCAGACACCCTCGCCGAGCCAGGCCACGAAGCCGAAGGTCGGGAAGGTGAACAGGGCCGGCCAGATCCAGATGAGGGAGGCGTCGGGGCTGGTGGCGAAGAGGGGCGTCAGCGCGGCGACCGCCATCGCGCCGCCGACCACGGCGAGGTATGCCGCCGAGACGCGGTTGGCGACCGTCAGGCGGGTCAGGTGGGTGAGGCTGGCGACGGTGCGTGTACGGGTGGTGTTCATCGGGTTTCGGTCTCCCCGGAGGTCGCTTTCCGGCTGGGTGTTCCCTGCCTGAACGTGCGTGTCCAGGGTCGGGCGGGAGCGGCCTCCGGGGCCTGAGTACCCGTACTCAAGTGGGACCAGGCTTAGACCGTCAGCGGGACCTCGTGGATCTCGTCCGCCTTGTGCCCCGCGCGTTCGTGGACGCGCTGGACCGCGTCGGCCGACGGGCCCTCGGAGAGGCAGTAGATCGTGCCGGAGTCGGGGTCCGCCCACGCCCGCTCGAAGTGGACGTTCTCGTCCTTCTCCAGGGCGAGGTCCGCCTGGTGGGCACGGTGGAGCTGGTCCGCGGTGATGCCGTGCATGCCGTGGTGCACGTCCATGAAGTGGGCCATGGCGGCGCACCTCCTTCGGGAGCTTCTTCCTGCTCCTTCCAGGGTGCGCGCGCACGGCGGCCGGGGCGAACCGGCCGCCGTGCGCGCGCACCGGTGTGCTGTCGCGTCAGCCGCACTGGCAGGGGTTGCCCGACTGGCAGCCGCAGCCGCAGCCCGAGCCGCAGCCGCAGGCAGCCAGCAGGGGCAGGGCGCGCGGCTCCGGGGGCTGCTCGGTGGGGCGTTGCCGGGTGGGGTCGGGCTGCTTCGTGCCGAGAGTGCCGGGCGTGCCGGGCGTGCTGGGGGAAACGGGCATGGTTCCTCCTGGAGGCTGGTGTGCCTCGGTCCATTGCACGCCCGGGGCGGCAGTCGCATCAACGGCGCATTGGGGTGACCTCTCGCGCCCCCGGCACGAAGACCGGTGGGCTCAGGCGCCCTCGGCCTGGGTCATCGGCTGGATGTCCGGCTGGAGCTCGTCCGCGTGCTCGCCGGTGACCAGGTAGACGACGCGCTTGGCGACCGCGACGGCGTGGTCGGCGTAGCGCTCGTAGTAACGGCCGAGGAGAGTGACGTCCACGGCCGTCTCGATGCCGTGCTTCCAGCGGTCGTCCATCAGGTGCTGGAAGAGGGTGCGGTGCAGGAGGTCCATCGCGTCGTCGTCCTGCTCCAGCTGGAGGGCCAGGTCGACGTCCTTCGTGATGATCACCTCGGCCGCCTTCGCCATCAGGCGCTGCGCGAGCTGGCCCATCTCCAGGATGGTCGCGTGCAGGTCGTGCGGGACCGCGCGCGCCGGGTAGCGCAGTCGGGCCAGCTTGGCGACGTGCTGGGCCAGGTCGCCCGAGCGCTCCAGGTCGGCCGACATCCGCAGCGAGGTGACGACTATGCGCAGGTCGGTGGCGACCGGCTGCTGCCGGGCCAGCAGGGTTATCGCCCGTGCCTCCAGCTCGTGCTGGAGCTCGTCGACCTTCTGGTCGCCCTCGATGACCGTCTCGGCCAGCTTCAGGTCGGAGTCGAGGATCGCGGTCGTGGCGCGTCCGATCGCCGACCCGACCAGCCGGGCCATCTCCACCAGACTGTCGCCGATCGAGTCAAGTTCCTCGTGGTACGCGTCCCGCATCAGGGTTCCCTCTCGTACGTCCGTATGGGGGGCTCGCTCCGGCTCGCGCCGGCTCGGACCCCTTGCCGTGCCCCCACGCTTACACGTTCCGGCCTGTACGCGTCCGTTTCCGGCACCACAAGTGAATCGTCCCTGGCTCCAAGGTGAACTCTGGGCGACGAGTGTTCGAGGTCGCAGGCCGAGGGCTGGGGCAGGGTCGTGCGCCGTGCCTAACCTGGAGGCATGGACGTGAACGCGGCGGTCGCCGCAGCGGCAGCGATCGCCGGAGTGCTCACCGGCGTCATCGCCATGCTGGCGTTCCGCTGGAGCGAGCGGGAGCAGAAGCGCCCCACGCGCACCTCGCTCCACACCGACCCCGTGCTGCCGCCGGGTGTGGACACCGTCCTGTCGGTGCTCCGGTCCTCCGCCGTCGTCCTCGACGAGGCCGACGGCGTGGTCAAGGCCAGCTCGGCGGCGTACGCCCTCGGACTGGTCCGGGGCGGCAAGCTCGCCGTCGAGCCGATGCTGCAGATGGCCAGGGACACCAGGCGGGACGGGGAGATACGGCAGGTCGAGCTGGACCTGCCGAGGCGCGGGAACGGGCGGGGAGAGGCCCTGGCCGTCTCCGCGCGTGTCGCGCCGCTCGGGTCGCGGCTGGTGCTGCTGCTGGTCGAGGACCTCACCGAGGCCCGACGCATCGAGGCCGTACGGCGCGACTTCGTCGCCAATGTGAGCCACGAGCTGAAGACGCCCGTCGGGGCGCTCTCGCTGCTGTCCGAGGCCGTCATGGACGCCTCCGACGATCCGGAGGCCGTGGAGCGGTTCGCCGGGCGGATGCAGATCGAGGCCACCCGGCTCACCAACCTGGTGCAGGAGCTCATCGACCTGTCCCGGGTGCAGAACGACGACCCCCTCGACGACGCCGAGCCCGTCCGGGTGGACGAGCTGGTCGCCGAGGCCATCGACCGCTGCCGGCAGCAGGCCGGTACCAAGCAGATCACCATGGCCGCCGGAGGTACGGCGGATCTGCACGTACGCGGCAACCGCGGCCAGCTCGCCGCGGCGCTCGGCAACCTCGTCGAGAACGCCGTCAACTACTCGCCCGCCCGCACCCGCGTCGGCATAGCCGCCCGCCGCGTGGGCGCGCCCGGCGGCGACCTGATCGAGATCGCCGTCACCGACCAGGGGATCGGCATCTCCGAGAGGGACAAGGAGCGCGTCTTCGAGCGCTTCTACCGCGTGGACCCGGCCCGCTCCCGGGCCACCGGAGGCACCGGTCTGGGTCTCGCGATCGTCAAGCACGTGGTCGCCTCGCACGGCGGGGAGGTCACGGTGTGGAGCGCCGAAGGCCAGGGCTCCACCTTCACGCTGCGGCTGCCGGAGTCGGGCCCCGCCCGCGACCGCGCACCGCGGTACCACGACCGCGCCGGGACCGGCGACGAGACCGAGCGGTCGTCCTCATCCCCCCATACTTCCCCGTACGAAACGCTTCCCGCCCCGGAGGTCCTTCCGTGACCCGTGTGCTCGTCGTCGAGGACGAGGAGTCCTTTTCCGACGTCCTGTCGTACATGCTCCGCAAGGAGGGCTTCGAGGTCGCCGTGGCGACCACCGGCCCCGACGGACTCGACGAGTTCGAGCGCAACGGCGCCGACCTCGTCCTCCTCGACCTGATGCTGCCCGGCCTGCCGGGCACCGAGGTCTGCCGCCAGCTGCGCGGCCGATCGAACGTCCCCGTGATCATGGTGACGGCCAAGGACAGCGAGATCGACAAGGTTGTCGGGCTGGAAATAGGGGCCGACGACTACGTCACCAAGCCCTTCTCCTCCCGCGAGCTGGTCGCCCGCATCCGGGCCGTACTGCGCCGGCGCGGTGAGCCGGAGGAGGTCGCCCCGGCCGCCCTGGAGGCCGGTCCCGTCCGCATGGACGTCGACCGGCACGTGGTGACCGTGGGCGGCACCAAGGTCGACCTGCCGCTGAAGGAGTTCGACCTGCTGGAGATGCTGCTGCGCAACGCCGGCCGCGTGCTGACCCGCATGCAGCTCATCGACCGGGTGTGGGGCGCCGACTACGTCGGTGACACCAAGACCCTCGACGTCCACGTCAAGCGGCTGCGCGCCAAGATCGAGCCGGACCCGGGCGCGCCGCGGTACCTGGTGACGGTGCGGGGGCTCGGGTACAAGTTCGAGCCGTAGAGCGGCCGGCGCGTCGACGCCTGCGGCGGGTACGGAAAAGGGCGGGGCCTCCGGAGAGGTCCCGCCCTTCTTCGTCGTTGCTTCGTTCCGTACGGTGCTCAGTGGCCGGCTTCGGTGCCGGTGCCGGTGCCGGTGCCGGTCTCGGTCCCGGTGCCCTCGGAGGTGCCGTCCGTGGCCGCTCCGGTCTCGCTCGCCTCGCCGGACGGCTCACCGGTGGCGCCCTCGGTTCCGGTGGCCGACTCGTCGTCGGACGGGGCGCCCGACTCCTCCTGCGAGGGCTCCGCCGACGCGCCGGGCACCGCCGGGACGTCGCTCGGGCCCCACTCGGAGAAGTAGCTCTCGGCGGGTACGACGAAGGCCTCCAGGCTCACCTCACCGGTCTTGCTGAAGGTGAAGGTGATCTTCTGTGCGTTGCCGTCCTGGATGGCCTCGCGGCTGCTGGGCAGGACGGCGGAGGCGTTGCCCTCGCCGCCGAGGACCAGGGAACCGCCCGCCGGGACGGTCAGGCCACCGTCCGCGCCCTTCTCGCCCTCGGCGGGCTTCAGCTCGGCGGACTTGTCCGTGCCGTCCACGGTGATGGACTCGAGGACCTGGTCCGTCCTGCCGTTGTTGAACAGGGTGGCGGAGACCACGGCCGGGCCGGTCGACTCCAGGTCGGGCTGCGTGATGACGACCGCGTTCTGGATCTGGATGTCACCGACCGTCGTCGCGGCGTTGTCCGGCTTGATGTTCAGCGTCTGGGCGTTGTGACCGGCACCGCACGCGGCGAGCGAGGCGATCGAGAACGCGATGGCGGCGGCGGCGAGGGCGCCGCGTCGAAGGCTGCTGCTCACGGCGGCGGCAACTCCTTGGACTCGAGCGAGGCGGCGGCAACGGATAAAGCCGCCCTAAGTGACTGTCAGCGGCCTCAGGCTACCGAGCCGTTCCCAGGCGGTCGCACCCGACCCTCCCCGAAGGTGATCCGCTTCGCCCGGCAGGCGGTAGGACGGGCGGCGCGGCGCCCTCCCGGGCGGGGCGTGCGGCGGAGCGCCGGCGGACCGCTTCGTACATCGTTTTGCGGCCCGTACTCGTCCGCCATTCAGATAAGAAGCCCTCCGCCATACCGGTCGCCGATCGGTGCGCGAATTTTCCGTGAAGGAATGCGCGGACGGACAGGAAATTGATCATCCGGGGGCCGGCCGGGACGGCTCGTGATCAATTCCGGAATCGGCCGGAACCCCGTCCCGGTCACCGAACGGAGTAGCGGAAGTCGCACGCCTGGAACCGGACATATGGGGATCTTCGGGCGGGTGGGAGGGCCTCCGGATGTGTGTGACGTGCGCGTTTCGCCCGGCCTGAAGAGCTGCTCCGACCTGCGAATACTTTCTTCCGCTCGCCCGGCGCAGCACGTTCATGTTGCTGTTGTCAAGCCCCGAGATATGCCCTGACCTGCGAAAACGCCATTCAGAAGACGTCGAATCCGTGTTACCCTGGATAGCCACGGAAGGGGTACCTGTCACATGACGTTCAAGGTTGGCGACACCGTGGTCTATCCCCATCACGGGGCCGCGCTGATCGAGGCTATCGAAACTCGCCAGATCAAAGGCGTGGACAAGACCTACTTGGTGCTGAAGGTCGCCCAGGGCGATCTGACGGTACGTGTGCCAGCGGACAATGCGGAGTTCGTCGGCGTGCGTGATGTGGTCGGTCAGGACGGACTGGACCGGGTCTTCGAGGTGCTGCGCGCGCCGTACGCCGAGGAGCCCACGAACTGGTCGCGTCGTTACAAGGCAAACCTGGAGAAGCTCGCCTCCGGCGACGTCATCAAGGTCGCGGAAGTCGTACGCGATCTGTGGCGCCGGGAGCGCGAGCGTGGACTCTCCGCCGGTGAGAAGCGCATGCTCGCCAAGGCCCGCCAGATCCTGGTGAGCGAGCTCGCTCTTGCGGAGAACACCAACGAGGACAAGGCGGAGGCCCTGCTCGACGAGGTGCTCGCCTCCTGACGCGCCTCCCGGGGCGGGACGCGGGTAGGCGTCCGCCCGGTTCAGCGCACTGAAATGCCGCGGTGCCCGATGACATCTTTGCTGTCGCCGGGCGCTGCGGCATGTTCGTACCCGGACGTCGTCCTCGTACGATCAACCCGGGGGACTCGTCCCCCGGTCCTGGCGTGCCGGGCCCGGGCTGCTGGCTCGACCAGGGTCACGGAAGGGTCCGGTCGAGGCGTCGCGCCCGGCACGGTGAGGCCATACCCAACTAGGTCGAGCACACAAACCTGACAGGAACCGATGTCTGACGAATCGCGTCCCTCGCCCGCCGACACCCGTGTGAACATCCGGACCGCGGCCGTCATTCCGGCCGCCGGTCGGGGCGTACGGCTCGGCCCCGGCGCCCCGAAGGCCCTCCGCGCGCTGGGCGGGACGCCCATGCTCATCCACGCGGTGCGGGCGATGGCGGCCTCCCGCCGGGTCTCCCTCGTCGTGGTCGTCGCCCCGCCCGACGGCGCGGCCGAGGTCAAGAGCCTGCTCGACGCGCACGCGCTGCCCGAGTGGACGGACTTCCTCGTCGTGCCCGGGGGCGAGTCGCGGCAGGAGTCCGTACGGCTCGGGCTGGAGGCGCTGCCGGACGAGTACGGCATCGTCCTCGTCCACGACGCGGCCCGGCCGCTGGTGCCGGTGGACACGGTGGACGCCGTGATCGAGGCCGTACGGGAGGGTGCCCCGGCCGTGGTGCCGGCGCTGCCGCTCGCCGACACGGTCAAGCAGGTCGAGCCGGCCGCGGTGCCGGGCGAGCCGGAGCCGGTGGTGGCGACGCCGGAGCGGGCGCGGCTGCGTGCGGTGCAGACGCCGCAGGGGTTCGACCGGGGGACGCTGGTGCGGGCCCACGGGACGGTGACCGAGAACGTCACGGACGACGCGAGCATGGTGGAGCAGCTGGGGCTGACCGTGGTGGTCGTGCCGGGGCACGAGGAGGCGTTCAAGGTGACGCGGCCCCTCGACCTGGTGCTCGCGGAGGCGGTGCTGGCGCGCAGGAGGCTGAACGATGGGTTCTGAGGGTTCTGTGACGGACGGGTTCTTGGTGCTGCCGCAGGTCGGGATCGGGACGGACATCCACGCCTTCGAGGACGGGCGCGAGCTGTGGTGCGCCGGGCTGAAGTGGGAGGGCGAGGGGGCCGGGCTGGCCGGGCACTCCGACGCGGACGTCGTCGCGCACGCGGCGTGCAACGCGCTGTTCTCGGCGGCGGGGCTCGGGGACCTCGGGCAGCACTTCGGTACCGGGCGGCCGGAGTGGTCCGGGGCGTCGGGGGTGACGCTGCTGACGGAGGCGGCGCGGATCGTGCGGGCGGCGGGGTTCCGGATCGGGAACGTCGCGGTGCAGGTGGTCGGGCCGCGGCCGAAGATCGGGAAGCGGCGGGACGAGGCACAGGCGGTTCTTTCGGGCGCGGTGGGGGCGCCGGTGTCGGTGTCGGGGGCGACGACGGACGGGCTGGGGTTTCCGGGGCGGGGGGAAGGGCTGATGGCGGTGGCTACGGCGTTGGTCGTGCGGGTGGGTTGAACGGGGGGTGAGGTGGCCCGGCGTTGTGTTGGGTGCCCGGCGCCCGGTGCCCGGCGTGCCGTTGCGGGGCTGCGCCCCGCACCCCGCCAGGGGCTCCGCCCCTGGACCCCGGCCTGTGCCCACCCACCACCCGACTCGCTCGGCCAAGCGGTGGGCGTCGCCTTCGCGCGGGCCGGGGAGCAAGAGCGGCCGCGTGCCCGTGGCACTGCCCGGCGCCCACTACCCTGGAGGGGTGACTATTCGCCTGTACGACACCAGCGCCCGGCAGATTCGTGACTTCGCCCCCCTCACGCCGGGCTGCGTCTCGATCTACCTGTGCGGTGCCACCGTTCAGGCCGCCCCGCACATCGGGCACATCCGTTCCGGGCTGAACTTCGACATCATGCGCCGCTGGTTCGCGTACCGCGGCTACGACGTCACGTTCATCCGCAACGTCACCGACATCGACGACAAGATCATCAGGAAGGCCGGGGACCAGAACCGTCCCTGGTGGTCCATCGGGTACGAGAACGAGCGGGCGTTCAACGACGCCTACGACGCCCTCGGCTGCCTGCCGCCGACGTACGAGCCCCGCGCCACCGGGCACATCACCGAGATGGTCGAGATGATGCGCGGTCTCATCGAGCGCGGGCACGCCTACGAGGCCGAGGGCAACGTCTACTTCGACGTACGGTCCCTGCCCGGGTACCTGTCGCTGTCCAACCAGGACCTCGACGAGCTGCGCCAGCCCTCCGGCGAGGGCGAGAGCGGCAAGCGGGACCCGCGGGACTTCGCCATGTGGAAGGCGGCCAAGCCGGGGGAGCCGAGCTGGGAGACGCCGTGGGGGCGGGGCCGGCCGGGGTGGCACCTGGAGTGCTCCGCGATGGCGCACAAGTACCTGGGCGAGGAGTTCGACATCCACGGGGGCGGGATCGATCTGATCTTCCCGCACCATGAGAACGAGATCGCCCAGGCCAAGGGCTTCGGCGACGCGTTCGCGCGCTACTGGGTGCACAACGCCTGGGTCACCATGAGCGGCGAGAAGATGTCCAAGTCGCTCGGCAACAGCGTGCTCGTCAGCGAGATGGTGAAGACCTGGCGGCCGGTCGTGCTGCGGTACTACCTGGGCACGCCGCACTACCGCTCCACCATCGAGTACAGCGAGGAGTCCCTGCGCGAGGCCGAGTCGGCGTACGCGCGGATCGAGGGCTTCGTGCAGCGGGTGACGGAGCTGGCCGGTCATGCCGTCGAGCCGGCCGCCGAGGTGCCGCCCGCCTTCGCCGAGGCGATGGACGACGACCTGGGCGTCCCCGGGGCCCTCGCGGTCGTGCACACCACCGTCCGGCAGGGCAACAGCGCGCTGGCCGCCGACGACAAGGACGCCGCCGTCGAGCGGCTCGCCGAGGTGCGGGCCATGCTCGGGGTGCTGGGCCTGGACCCGCTGGCCCCGCACTGGGCGGGGGAGCAGGAGCAGGGCGAGGACCTGCGGCACGTCGTCGACAGCCTCGTACGGCTCGTGCTCGACCAGCGGGAGTCCGCGCGGGCCCGCAAGGACTGGGCCACGGCGGACGCCATCCGCGACGAGCTGGGCCGGTCCGGCCTGGTCATCGAGGACGGCCCGCAGGGGCCCCGCTGGAGCCTCGGCTCCCGCTGACCCGAGTCCTCACTCTCAGAGCGATACTCGTAGATCGATTGTGCCGCCCGGCCCTCCGGGCGGCACACTGCATAAGACGCACGTACGACGCACACTCCCGTAGAGAGCGGAGACAGGTAACTCATGGCCGCGAACAACCGCCGCATGTCCGGCAAGAAGGGCGCGCAGGTCGGCAGCGGCGGCAAGCGGCGCCGGGGCCTGGAAGGCAAGGGGCCGACGCCTCCCGCCGAGATGCGCAAGGGGCACGCCAAGCAGCGGGCCGCCAACGCCAAGGCGCGTCGCGCCACGGGACGCACGCAGCAGCGGCGCGGGGGCGGACGGTCCACGTCCGAGCTGGTCGTCGGCCGCAACCCGGTCTTCGAGGCGCTGCGCGACGGCGTGCCCGCCTCGACGCTCTACGTCCAGCAGTTCATCGACAACGACGAGCGGGTGCGCGAGGCGCTCCAGCTCGCGGCCGAGCGCGGCGGCATCAACCTCATGGAGGCGCCGCGTCCCGAGCTGGACCGGATGACCAACGGGCTGAACCACCAGGGGCTCGTGCTCCAGGTGCCGCCGTACGAGTACGCGCACCCCGAGGACCTGGTCGCCGCCGCCCACGACGAGGGCGCGGACCCGCTGATCGTCGCCCTCGACGGCGTGACCGACCCGCGCAACCTCGGTGCCGTCGTCCGCTCCGTCTCCGCCTTCGGGGGCCACGGCGTGGTCGTGCCCGAGCGGCGCGCGGCCGGCATGACGGCGGGCGCCTGGAAGACGTCCGCCGGCACGGCCGCCCGTACGCCGGTGGCCCGCGCCACCAACCTCACCCGGGCGCTGGAGCAGTACCAGAAGGCCGGGATCACGGTCGTCGGCCTCGCCGCCGACGGCGAGGCCGAACTCGGTGAACTGGAGGCCCTGGACGGTCCCCTGGTCGTCGTGGTCGGCAGCGAGGGCAAGGGCCTGTCCCGGCTCGTCGGGGAGACCTGCGACGTCCGGGTGCGGATTCCGATGCCGGGCGGCGCCGAGTCGCTGAACGCCGGTGTGGCGGCGGGGATCGTGCTGTACGAGGCGGCACGGCGCAGGCGCTGAGCCGGGAACGGGGTTTCGACTCCGTCACCCACACGGGGTGTTCCGGGCTGTCCGGGCGGGCTTGACGCGGTCCGGACAGTTCGGCGCGGTCAAGGCAGTGTCCTAACGACACATCACTCGGTTAGATGAGTGTGGACACCAGAACACCCCGCACACCCACGGGGGACCGCTCGTCGGGATACGACGACGCTCCCGCGCTGAGCATGGTGAAGGTGCCGAGCGATCCGGCCCAGGTCATCGTCAATCACGCGAGCTTCCGCGTGCAGCTCGGTGCCTCCGCCGGGCGGACCCGGTCCCCGCGGATCGCGCGGCACTTGAGCGCCACCCAGGACACCGCCCGCATGCCCGGCCTCACGGGCACCGCTCCGGCCGCCGCCCGCCGCCGCGCCGTCGTCTGGAGCGGGCGTTCCGACCCGGACGACACCGGCGCCCACCGGCTGCTCCAGGCGGTGCGGGCCGGAGCCGGCCGCCACACCGAGGACCCGGCCGCCGACACCTCCGTAGACGCCGGAGCGACCCAGGTCATCCCCCGCGTCGACCTCGACGGCGGCGCCCCCGGCCACGAGGGCTACGACGGTTACGACGGCTATGACGACGGGCCCGCCACCCAGACCCTCGAGACGCCCCTCGTCGGCGCCCAGCGCGGCCCCGTCCCCGAGGGCACCCGGCTGCTGCCCGCCATGCGCACCGTCGGCAGCGCCTACGACGAACCCGCCTACGCCGGCGAGGACTTCACCGCCGGACCCGGGCAGTACGGCGACGACTACGGCGCCGACTACGACGAGGGTTACGACGAGGGCACGGAAGAGCCCGAGCCGCGCACCCGGCGGCACGCCGACGACGACGCGCGGCACGCCTACTTCCCCGGCCGCCGCATGAACCTCGGCGTCGTGCTGCTCCCGCTGCGCGTCTTCCTCGGCTTCATCTCCATCTACGCCGGCATGGGCAAGCTCTGCGACCCCGTCTACTTCGACGGCGGCGAGCGCGGCTCCATGGTCACGTGGCTCAACACCCTGCACCCGTGGGACGTCGCCGAGCCGCTGCGCCAGTTCGCCCTCGCCCACCCCGTCGGCGCCGGGCTCGTGATCGCCTTCCTCCAGGTCCTCGTGGGCGTCCTGACCGTCCTGGGCTGCTGGCAGCGCGTCGCCGCCGTCGTCGGCGCCGGACTGTCCGCCGCGCTCCTGGTCACCGTCAGCTGGAAGAGCGTCCCCGTCTACGACGCGCCCGACATCATCTACCTCGCCGCCTGGTCCCCGCTGATCATCGCCGGCGCGCCCGTCTACTCCGTGGACGGCAGGCTCGCCGGCAACGCCTGGCGGCGCCTGGGCCCCCGCGCCGACATCTGGGACCTGCGCCGCTACGTCCTGCGTCGCGGGGCCCTCATCACCTTCCTCGTCGCCGGTGTCACCCTGCTGGTCGGCTCGCTGCTCGGCGGTGCCGTCCGGGACGCCGACCGGGTGGTCGTACCCGGCCCCGGCGAGGCCCCGCGCAACGAACTGCCCGGCTCCCCGCTCCCGCAGGAGCCCGGCACCCGCGAGCCGAAGACCTCCCCGGAGGCCTCCGCCTCGCCCACCCGTGGCGCCACCGGTGACGCGGCCACCCCGTCCGAGGACGCCGCGGCCACATCCGGAGCCACCCGGGACAGCGGCAGCGCGACCGCCGGGACCACGCCCAGCCAGACCCAGGGCACCACGGGCCAGGCTCCGCCGCGGCAGTCCTCCCCGGCCGGCGAGGCACCGAGCACCACGGCGGGACCGACCGCGGGCGGCACCACGACCGGCGGCGGCAGCGGCTCAAGCGGCGGGAGTGGCGGCAGCGACAGCGACGGCGGGGGCTCCTCCTCCACCGGTGAGCCGGGGGGCAGCCGCCTCGTGGGCGGCCTCCTGGGCTGACTCCGGCGCCCGGGGCCGGGAGGTTGTGGCCACTCACAGACGGTGAGTGGCCACAACCTCCCGGCCCCGGGCGGAGCACGTCCTGTTGGCGCGTCAGTGCTCCGAGGAGTACGTCAGGAAGTCTGCCCACGCTTCCCGGGTGACCGCGAACCGAGGGCCACCCACGCTCTTGGAGTCACGTACGTGCACCGCGCTCGGCGTGGCCGCGACCTCCACGCAGGAGTTGCCGTCGCCACTGCTGCTGTAGCTGCTCTTGAACCACGCCAGCGTGGAGTCGTCGCCGGGGGTGGGATTGCCGCTCATGATTCTCCAAGCATCTGCTCGATGAACGCCCGCGACTCTCGGGGCGTGAGCGCCTGGGCCCGGATCATGCTATAGCGCAGGTCAAGGATGCGGATCTGCTTCGGATCAGTCACGGGGCGGCCGTTGAACGCTCCTTCGGTGCGCCCCACCGCCGTACCGTCTGGAAACTTCAGCACCTCGATGATCCCGCCAGTGCCGAAGTGTTCTTCAACGTCCGCAGGCATGACCTGGATCGACACGTTCCGCAACTCCCCCAGCTCAAGCACGCGTTCGAGCTGTCGGCGCCACACCATTCTGCCCCCGACCGGCCGCCGGAGCGTCGACTCTTCCTGAACGAAGCTGAGCGTCGGCGCAGGTGACCGCTCGAAGATCGAACGGCGATCCATGCGCGCGGCCACCATGCGCTCTGTCTCCTCGTCCGAGTAGGCGGGGAGCCACGCGCCGAACAGCGCCCGCATGTGCTCCTCGGTCTGCAACAGACCGGCGATGTTGCTGTTCTCGTACACCCCGTTCTCGACCGCCCGGGCCTCCATCTGCGCCAGATCCCGCACCTTCTTCGGGTACCGGACCTTGGCCACGTCCTCCTTCATCGCCGAGATGAGACCACCCGCGTCCAGTACCTCGTCCGCCCTGTCCAGATACTCCTGCCGGGGAATCCGCTTGCCTCCCTCCACCTTGTAGACAAGGTCCTCCCCGTACCCCACGGCCGCTCCGAACTCGCCGGCCCTCATCCCCACGGCCTCGCGCCGCAGCTTCAACTGCCGTCCCACCGTTGCGATGACCGCGATGCCCCACTCGTCGTCCGGGTCGACCTCCCACCCCGGCTCATCCGCGTCATCCCCGAGCCGCCCCGCCTCCGCCTCGACCGTCATTTCGTGCGCCCCTTCGTCGTGCTCGCCGCGTTGCCCTCAGCGCCCTACCCGCACGCACCACCCCGACAGCACCGACACCACTGGACAACCACCGGACAGTCACTGCACGCACCCGCTGAGTCACTTTTCACGGTACGCACACGTCGCCACGCTCTGTGACGTGAACGAGAAAACCGTGGAACTCCCGACGTCCGTCCGCAACTTCAGCGTGCAGCTGTCTCCCACGCCACGCGGTGCCCGTCTGGCCCGTCTGCTCGCGACCCGCCGTGGGCTGCTGCTGGTCGAGGTGCTGGCGGATCGGTGGGGAGTAGCCGAGGGACGCTTCCCGCGCAAGACCGTCTGGGCCGAACTGCGCTGTACTCCACCGCAACCCACGTTCTGAGGTTGCGGTGCCGTCGGTGCCCTACCAAGAGCAAGAACTCGGGGAGAAAGGACCTCGCCAAGCCCCACCCCTCCCGCCCGAGGCGCGTGGTCACTCGGGCGGGTGAACATCACCGGCTCAGCTGGATTTCAGGGGTCCCAACTCCCCTACTCTCAGCGCAAACAACCGAAAAGGCATCGGCCCCCGCTGGGACAGCAATCCCGGTGCGAGGGCCTACCACCAAGGAAGCAAACCCTAGGAACTTCCCGATGGATACCCAAAACCCTAGCGCGCCCACGCGCGCCCAGTCAGCCCCCGCCGCCAATCCGACCCGTACGCGTCACCACGGCGGCGGCATCACCCACGAGAACACCCGCCACACCACCCGCTTCGTGGTGATCGGCAACCACCTCGTCCAGCACAAGGAGCTGTCGCTCCTGGCGATCGGCCTCAGCTGCCACCTCCAGTCGCTGCCCACCGGTGCGGGCGCCGACATCAAGACGCTCACCGCCCGGTTCCCCGAGGGCCCGACCCGCATCGCCGCTGCCCTGCGCGAGCTGGAGGCCCACGGCTACCTGCGCCGCGAACGGCACCGCACGACCACGGGCCGCATCGTCACCCGCACCGTCTCCTGCAACCAGCCGCAGGCGGCCCGTCGCGAGCCGGCCAACACCGGCGGCTGCCCAGACCGTCCGCCTGCACCGCCCCGGCAGCACCGCCCGTCAGAGCGACCGCCAGCACCCGCCGAGCAACAGGAGCAAGCACTCCACCCGCCGCGCACCGAAACCGGCATCCGGAGCGGCCACCGCCCTCACCCCTGCCCCCGCAAGGCCCTCCCCACCGTCCCCCAGCCCAGCTGCACCGCCCCCGCCCTCCTCCAGCAGGCCACCGACCTTCTCGCCACCCTGCGCCGATACGACCCCCGCCTCCTGCTCTCCGCCACTGACACCGCCCACCTGGCCCCCGGCGTCGCCGCCTGGCTGGAACGAGACGTCACCCCCAGCGGCGTACGCCACGCCCTGACCGCCGATCTGCCGGACGACCCGTTGCGCCGCCCCGCGGCCCTCCTCGCCCACCGCCTCACCGCGCAGCTGCCACCCCCGCCGCCGTTCACCGCCCCGGTCGGTCCGCCACCACCTCGCTACGAGGTACGCAACTGCGACGGCTGCGACCGCGGCTTCCGCGCTGCCGGGACCGAAGACCGCTGCCGCGACTGCCGTGCAGCGGCCGGCCAGGTACGGCCCTGGACACCCCCTCGGCATGCCCCTTCACATACTCGCTGACCAGGAGAAACGGACCCCGATGTTCGCGCCCCGATACCCCAGCAGTGCCGGACGACTACCCTGGCCAGTGCATACCCGGGAGGACTCCATGAGCACTCAGGCCGACCACGGACACGAGCTGGTCCCGCGTCCCGAGCAGACTCCGGACGCGCTGCGGGCCGCCCTCGCCGTCGTCGCACCCGGGCGTCTGCCGGAGATGCAGCGGACCAAGGACGAGGCGTTCGCCAAGGCTCTGGAGTGGCAGTCGCTCAGCCCGGTACGCAGCTGGGTGCTGGCCTGGGCCCGTGACATCGAGATCGCCCGTCGACCCGACCTCGCGGCCCGCCACGCCCGGGCCACGGACAACCTGGAACACGAGGACGCGGACACGGCCCGTGAAGCCCTGCGAGAGCTGAGCGCCGTCCTGGACGAGGCGATGAAGGCAGTCCGCGCTTGAGCTGGGCCTGGGAGTACGCCTTCGGTGCCGAGGAAGCCGCCCGAACCGCCCCGCAAGTCTTCCTGACCGCCGTGGAGCGCAAGGCCGCCGAGCTGGTCAGGGCGGCAGAAGCGCGGTACCTGCACGGCCGTGCGTACGGCGGAGACGATCCGAAGGGTGGCGACATCACGGTCCCTGGTGGGATGTTCACCTACCAGATCGTCGTGCGGGACGAACGCGTCTACGTCGTCCAGATCACCTACCTGGGCTTCTGATGTGGGCCCTCAGCGGCCGCCCAGGGCCGCCAGCTCCCGTGCCGCCTCCGTCAGGTCCTTCGCGGTGTCGATGGCACGCCAGTAGGAGCCCTGCGGGATCGGGAAACCGGCCAGCCGGCGCTCGCGGGCCAGCCTCGGGAACGTCGTCCGCTCGTGGTCGCCGCGCTCCGGCAGCATCGTGGCGAAGGCGGGGGAGAAGACGTACACACCGGCGTTGATCTCGAAGGTCGACGGCGGTGCCTCGATGAAGTCGGTGATGTGGCCGAAGCCGTCCGTCTGCACGGCACCCCACGGCAGCCGCGGACGGGCCAGGGCGAGGGTCGCGACGGCGTCCCGCTCGGCGTGGAAGTCGGCCATGTCGCGCAGCGAGAAACGGGTCCAGATGTCGCCGTTCGTGGCGTACCAGGGCCGGTCCGGGTGGGGCAGGTGCGCGGCGGCGTACTTGAGGCCGCCGCCGCGGCCCAGCGGCTCGGTCTCGACGACGGTCGTGACGGAGAGCGGCAGGTCGGCGCCCTCCAGCCACTTCTGCAGCACCTCGGCCAGGTGACCGCAGGAGACCACGACGTCGGTCACGCCCTCCTCGGCGAGCCAGGCGAGCTGGTGGCCGATGATCGGGGTGCCCGTTCCCGGGATCTCCACCATCGGCTTGGGACGGTCGTCGGTGTACGGGCGCAGCCGGGAACCCTGTCCGCCGGCCAGTACGATGGCTTGAACGGGGCGGCGGGACGCGGCGTTCGGATCGGTCATGGCCCGAACTGTACGCGGCGCCCCGCGGGACCCGGGCAGGGTCCTCAGCCCGTCCTCAGCCCGCTACGGGGCCGTCGGCTCCTCAGCTGTGCGCGGCCAGCACGCCCGAGGCGAAGGCGGTGTCGCAGACGGGGCGCGCGTACGACTGGGCGCGCGTCGGGCCGTACACCTTGACCGCGGCGCGGCCGAGGGCGCGGGCGATGGAGGCGCAGTGCCCGGCGAGCGACGGGCGCTCGTTCACGGCCTGCTGGAGGTGGGTGAGGGCCACGCCCGGGTCCTCCTCCTGCAGTTCGGTCAGCAGCCGGTCGCGCAGCACCTCGTGCGGGGCGCGCTTGGCGGCTTTGGCGGAGGACGCCTTGGCGCTGGAGGCTTCCGACGCGGCGAGCACCGAGTCGGCCGAGTCCCCCGACCAGTTGACCCGGGTGACCGCGAGGGTCCCGGAGAGCACCAGGACGACGGGCAGGACGAAGGCGAGAGAGCGGCCGATCCGGTGGGCGGGGCCCCGGCCGCGTCGCGTCTGTCGGGTGGTGGAGTGCTTCACGGAGTGCTTCACGCGAGTGAGGGTAGCGCCCGGTAATGATTTGGCGACATTTAGTCACCTTTTCGGGGGATGAAGAGCGGCATCGAAATGGGTAAGGGGTTGACGCACACTGCTCGAAACGTCCGTTGTGCCGGGGTATTTGTCGACAACGGGAAGAGCCCCGCAGCAGGCCGCGGGGCTCTTTTCGTCAACGCGGGTGAATTCACCCGGCCGTGTGGTTTCCGTCAGTCGGTGTCAGCCGGCGTCAGTCGGAGAGGCGCTCGCCCGTGGAGGACGAGAAGACGTGGCTCTCGCCCGGCCGGGGCACGACGTGGACGGTCGTGCCCTTCTCCGGCACCGCGCGGCTGCTGACGCGGACCACGAGGTCCTTCGTCTCGCCGCCGACCTCGACCGTGCCGTAGATGTAACCGTCGGCGCCGGTCTCCTCGACGACGTTGACCGCGACCGCGAGGCCCGCCGGGGCGTCCTCGGAGTCCTTCGACAGGGACTTGGACACCCCGCCGTTCAGCTCCACCACGTCGAAGTGCTCGGGGCGGACGCCGACGGTGACCGTGCGGTCGCCCTTGTCGGCGGCGGCCGCCAGGGCCTCGCGGCTGATCGGCACCACGCTGTTGCCGAACTTCACGCCGCCGTCGGTGATCGGGACCTCGATCAGGTTCATGGCCGGGGAGCCGATGAAGCCGGCGACGAAGAGGTTGGCGGGCTTGTCGTACATGTTGCGCGGCGAGTCGACCTGCTGGAGCAGACCGTCCTTGAGCACCGCCACGCGGTCGCCCATCGTCATGGCCTCGACCTGGTCGTGGGTGACGTAGACGGTGGTGATGCCCAGGCGGCGCTGGAGCGAGGCGATCTGCGTACGCGTGGAGACGCGGAGCTTGGCGTCCAGGTTGGACAGCGGCTCGTCCATGAGGAACACCTGCGGCTCACGCACGATCGCGCGGCCCATCGCCACACGCTGGCGCTGACCGCCGGAGAGCGCCTTCGGCTTGCGGTCCAGGTACTCGGTGAGGTCGAGGATCTTCGCGGCCTCCTCGACCTTCTGCCGGATCTCCGCCTTGTTGACGCCGGCGATCTTGAGCGCGAAGCCCATGTTGTCGGCGACCGTCATGTGCGGGTAGAGCGCGTAGTTCTGGAACACCATGGCGATGTCCCGGTCCTTCGGCGGCAGGTGCGTGACGTCGCGTTCACCGATGCGGATGGCGCCGCCGTTCACGTCCTCGAGCCCCGCGAGCATGCGGAGCGAGGTGGACTTCCCACAACCGGACGGGCCGACCAGGACGAGGAACTCGCCGTCCTCGATCGCGATGTCGAGACCGTCGACGGCGGGCTTGGTGGAACCCGGGTAGATGCGGGTCGCCTTGTCGAACGTAACTGTGGCCATGGTGATGGGCCCCCTTCTACCGGCAGGAACGTGCCGGACGATCCGTTGTAGGAAGGTGGTGTGGTGTAGTCCACACGGGTGAACTGGCACAGGACGGTACCTGGCGTTCACCTGATCTGTCAGTACCTGGAGGGCTGTGAACTTCGCCGAAATTTTTCCGCATCACATCGTTCACCGGCTCTGTGTACAGTGGAGCCTCCGCGCGCGCCGTCGCGCGACGCCTCCTTAGCTCAGCTGGTCAGAGCGCCGCTCTTGTAAAGCGAAGGTCGTCGGTTCGAATCCGACAGGGGGCTCGGAAGCGAGAGCGAAGGCCCGCCGTCCACTGGACGGCGGGCCTTCGGGCGATCGCGGGGCCGGATGCCGGTGCTACTTGCCTTCCGGCAGGGGCTCCGGTTCGCAGACCGCGCCGGGCTTCGGGAGTTCTCCGTCGAGCAGGTACGCGTGGACCGCGTCGCGCACGCACGGGTTGCCGGAGTCGAAGGCGCCGTGGCCCTCGCCGCGGTAGGTGAGCTCGAAGCCGACGCCCTTGCCGAGCGCCTCGGCCATGCGGGCGGCGCCCTGGTAGGGGGTGGCCGGGTCGCCGGTGTTGCCGACCAGCATGATCGGCGCCGCTCCCGGTGCGCTCACCTCGGGGTGGTGGGCCTCGCCGGGGACCGGCCAGCCGGCGCAGGAGAGCGCGCTCCACGCCAGGCCGGGGCCGAACAGGGGTGACGCCTCGACGAACTCGGGCATCTTCCGCTCCACGTCGGCGACGGTGTAGCGGTCGCTGGAGTCGTCGCAGGTGATGGCGCGGAAGGCGTCGTTCTCGTTGCTCTCGTCCGTGGGGTCGTCCTCGGTGCCGTCGTCGTCGCTGTCGCCGCCGGCGCCGTGCTGTCCGAGCGCCTCCGCCAGGTCCGCCAGGACGTCGCCGTCGCCGCCGGCCACCGCCTCCAGGCCGACCAGGAGCGCGGGCCAGAAGGACTGGCTGTAGAGCGAACCGGTGATGGCGGCGAGCACCTCGTCGCCGTCGAGTTCGCTGCCGTCCGAGGTGGCCAGCGGAGTCTCGTCCAGGTCCGCCTGGAGCTCCACGGCGGCGTCCACGATCGCCTCGACGTCCTCGCCGATCGTGCAGCGCTGCTCGACGCACCACTCGGCGAAGTGCTCGAAGGCGAGCTGGAACCCGGCGGCCTGTCCGAGGGCCTCCTCCATCATGTCGTGGGTGGGGTCGACGACGCCGTCCAGGACGGCCCGGCCGACGTGCTCGGGGAACAGATGGGCGTACACGCCGCCGAGTTGGGTGCCGTACGAGATCCCGAAGTAGTGGAGCTTCTCGTCGCCGAGGACCTGACGCATCAGGTCCAGGTCGCGGGCGGCCTCGGTGGTGCCGACGTACGGGAGGACGCCGCCGGAGTTCTTCTCGCACGCGGCGGCCATCAGCTTGTTGAGCTCGGTCAGCGCGTCGGTCTCGTCGCCGCCGTCGTCGGGCGTCTCGTCGACCCGCTCCTCGGCCTCTTCGGCGGCCTCGGGGTCGAGGCAGCGCACGCCGCGGCTGTTGCCGACGCCGCGCGGGTCGAAGCTCACCAGGTCGTAGCGGGAGCGGAGCTTCTCGTAGTCGGGGGCGAGGGCGGGCAGGGTGGTGACGCCGGAGCCTCCGGGGCCGCCGAAGTTGAAGAGCAGGGAACCGAGCCGGTCGTCCGCGTCACCGCTGGAGCGGGCCCGGATGAGTTCGATGCCGATGGCCTCTCCGGCGGGCTTCTTCCAGTCCAGGGGCGCCTGCATGGTGGCGCACTGCCAGCGGGTGCCGTCCGGGAGCGGGGCGGGGGCCTCGCCGCCGCCCTGGATGGGGGTCGGGGCGGGGCAGTTCCGCCAGTCCAGGGTCTGCTGCCGGAAGCGGTTCTCGTCCTGTCGGTCGCTCGCCGCCGTGGCGCCGTCGGCTCCCCGGCCGCCGTCCCGTGCCGTCGGCGCGCAGGCCGCCAGGGAACAGGAGAGCAGGGCCGCGGTGGACAGCAGGGCAGCGGTGGATATCACTCGTGCTGTGGGCATGGGCTCAGGCTCTGGCCGGCCGGCCGCGGGCGCACGGTACGGCGGCCATTCGGCGCAAGCGGCCCCCCGCCCGGTGTGGGGCGGGGGGCCGGGAGGGTTCAGGTGCGGTTCGCGCTGGAGGGGCCGAAGAACTCGATCTCCGCGATGGCGACCTGCTTGTCGGCGGAGGCCGCGTGGGCCGACTCGATGGTGAAGCGGACCTTGGTGACCTCGCCGACGCGGAAGGGACGGCGCTGGTCGCCGGCGCCCTGATCCAGGGTGAGGTCGCGGGTCGTGGTGCTGCCGTCCTTGTTGGTGATGGTCGCCTTGACGCGGTGCGGCAGGGCCGACTTGTTGAGCTGGTCGGGCTTGGTGGAGGTGCCCGGGGTGATGATCAGGTCCAGCAGCCGGGTCGGCTGGGTGAAGCTGACCTCGACCCACTGGCCCTGGCCGGACTGCACGACGCCCGGGCCCCACCAGGTGTTGCTGCGCTTGTCGATGAGGAGCTCCGGCTTGTGGCCGGGGAAGGAGCGGGAGGCCGTGATCCGGTCCGGGGAGACCGGGGCCCGCTTGGCGAAGTGGTCGCGGGTGGCCTGGACGCCGTCGGGGATGTAGACGAAGCCGAGGACCGCCAGGGTGACCACTACGGCCAGGGTGATCCAGGTACCGATGCGGTCGAACACGCGGCGCAGGCGCGGCCGGTCGCCCGCCCAGGGGGTCTCGTTGCGCCGCCCGCCGAAGAGCCGGCGCCACCACGGGGCGGGGCGCGGTTCGCCTTCGTCGGTACGGGCCAGCGGCATCGCGCAGCGCGCGCAGTAGTGGCGGTCGGGCCGGTTGGGGGTCGAACACCAGGGGCAGGGCGGGCCGTTGGCGATGTCCGGCTGGTGGCCCGGGGCGCGCACCTGGGGCCGGTCGGCGTCGGGACGGCCGGGCAGCACCGGGGCGGCCGCGGGGGGCGGGGCGGGAGCGGGCGTCTCCGGGTCGGCGACGGGGACGAGGAGGGAGCGGGCGCGGTGGTTCATGGTGTCGCTGAGGGTGTTCGGGGCGGCGCCGGGCTCGGGGGCGATCGGGGTGGTGGGGGCGGTGTCCTCCACGTCGGGGGCCGGAGCGGAGGACACGGG
>NZ_JAGMUF010000069.1:0-207 GCF_019049125.1 Streptomyces sp. AC602_WCS936
CAGGTAGAGAATACCGAGGCGTTCGGGTGAACTATGGTTAAGGAACTCGGCAAAATGCCCCCGTAACTTCGGGAGAAGGGGGGCCACGCCTGGTGATGAGTCTTGCACTCTGAGCTGGGGGTGGCCGCAGAGACCAGCGAGAAGCGACTGTTTACTAAAAACACAGGTCCGTGCGAAGCCGTAAGGCGATGTATACGGACTGACGCC
>NZ_JAGMUF010000070.1:0-1195 GCF_019049125.1 Streptomyces sp. AC602_WCS936
AACACAGTGGACGCGAGCAACTGAGGACAAGCCCTCGGCCTATTAGTACCAGTCAACTCCACACCTTGCGGTGCTTCCATATCTGGCCTATCAACCCAGTCGTCTACTGGGAGCCTTACCCCATCAAGTGGGTGGGAGTCCTCATCTCGAAGCAGGCTTCCCGCTTAGATGCTTTCAGCGGTTATCCCTCCCGAACGTAGCCAACCAGCCATGCCCTTGGCAGAACAACTGGCACACCAGAGGTTCGTCCGTCCCGGTCCTCTCGTACTAGGGACAGCCCTTCTCAAGACTCCTACGCGCACAGCGGATAGGGACCGAACTGTCTCACGACGTTCTAAACCCAGCTCGCGTACCGCTTTAATGGGCGAACAGCCCAACCCTTGGGACCGACTCCAGCCCCAGGATGCGACGAGCCGACATCGAGGTGCCAAACCATCCCGTCGATATGGACTCTTGGGGAAGATCAGCCTGTTATCCCCGGGGTACCTTTTATCCGTTGAGCGACGGCGCTTCCACAAGCCACCGCCGGATCACTAGTCCCGACTTTCGTCCCTGCTCGACCCGTCGGTCTCACAGTCAAGCTCCCTTGTGCACTTACACTCAACACCTGATTGCCAACCAGGCTGAGGGAACCTTTGGGCGCCTCCGTTACTCTTTAGGAGGCAACCGCCCCAGTTAAACTACCCATCAGACACTGTCCCTGATCCGGATCACGGACCCAGGTTAGACATCCAGCACGACCAGACTGGTATTTCAACGACGACTCCACCCACACTGGCGTGCGAGCTTCAAAGTCTCCCAGCTATCCTACACAAGCCGAACCGAACACCAATATCAAACTGTAGTAAAGGTCCCGGGGTCTTTCCGTCCTGCTGCGCGAAACGAGCATCTTTACTCGTAGTGCAATTTCACCGGGCCTATGGTTGAGACAGTCGAGAAGTCGTTACGCCATTCGTGCAGGTCGGAACTTACCCGACAAGGAATTTCGCTACCTTAGGATGGTTATAGTTACCACCGCCGTTTACTGGCGCTTAAGTTCTCAGCTTCGCCTGGACGAATCCAAGCTAACCGGTCCCCTTAACGTTCCAGCACCGGGCAGGCGTCAGTCCGTATACATCGCCTTACGGCTTCGCACGGACCTGTGTTTTTAGTAAACAGTCGCTTCTCGCTGGTCTCTGCGGCCACCCCCAGCTCA
>NZ_JAGMUF010000071.1:0-1149 GCF_019049125.1 Streptomyces sp. AC602_WCS936
CTAAGTGTTGTCCCGTAAATGATCTCCGGCATGCCGGTCGACCAGTGCTGTTGCTTCTCAGCCGGTCAGTGTGAGGTTGTGCAGGCGGGCGATGCCGAGCAGGGCGTGGTGGACGCCGTCGCCTTTGAGGCGGCAGTCGCGGAGAATCTTCCAGGTCTTCATGCGGGCGAAGGCGTGCTCGACGCGGGCGCGGACCTTGCGGTGTGAGCGGTTGTGCTCTTCTTTCCAGTCCGGGAGTTCGGCCTGGCTGCGTTCGCGGCGGTGCGGAATGATCAGGCCGGTGCCCCGGTAGCCGCCGTCTGCGATCACGGTGGTGCGGCCGACGGCGTCCTTCGCGCCCGAGATTTCCCATGCCTTGCAGTCGTTGCGATTGCCGGTAACCGGCCGACCGACGGCGACGACGCGCCGGGTGTCGGCATCGATGACGACCTGGTGGTTGGTGGAGTACCGGTAGTTTTTCGACTGCTCGGCGACGGTGTGGTCGCGGGTGGGAACCAGGGTGCCGTCCACGATCAGCACGGCGTCCTTGCGGAACCGCCTGCGTTGCTGGAGCGCGAGCCTCGGGCCGAGGTGGTCGATGATGCGGTCCGCGGCCGACTTCGACACCCCGAACAGCGGCGCCAGTTGTCGCAGGGTGAGGTTCGTGCGCCAGTACGCGGCGACCAGTAGGACCCGGTCCTCCAGCGGCAGGCTCCAGGGCCGGCCCTTGCGGACTGGGTCGGCACCCTCGCGCCGCAGTGCGGTGACCAGCTTGGCGAACTGACGCGGGCTCAGCCCGGTGAACGGGGCTATCCAGGAGGGCTCCGACGCCGTGATCACACCAGTCACATCAAGATCATGTCATCGGTGGCTTCCTGCATCCGTCGGCAGACTGCCTTCCCGATACGGCCCGGACGTTGCAGGGAGAGAAGGGGGGCGGGGTTACGGCAAGATACCTCCAGTCCCGAGCTGGATGCCGGGGCCTGTGCGACCCACCCCCCATGGCCGCGAGTCCCTCACGATCTCCGTCCGGCCCATCGAGCCGTGATCGTATCTTGAGCCGCTGACAACACAGCCGACCCGAGAATCAGCGGCTACGAACTCTCTGCACGGCGCCCAGCTGACGTAACCAGACGCGAGTACCGATCAGTAGTTACGGGACAACGCTTA
>NZ_JAGMUF010000006.1:0-1652 GCF_019049125.1 Streptomyces sp. AC602_WCS936
ACTGGCTGTTCGCTATCCGCTCGCGTGGTCGGCGGGGTTCGAACAGCATGCTGATTCGGGTGAGTTGGCCGGTCGGCAGGCATGGAAGAAGGGCCTCTTGGTAGCTCGCGGTTGTCGAGTCCAGCGAGAAGCAAGAGGCCCTGTTGTCGAAGTGTCGCGTGGTCAGCGTTGCCGGGTCCAGTCCGTCCACTCCTGGGTGTGACTGTCTCGCCCACAGGTTCGGGAACGCGGCCGACCGGCCGGATCGCCGGCCCCGATACGGCTCGGACATGAGCGATGCCGAGTGGTTCCTGGTGCGGGATCTGCTGCCGGTTCCGGGTTGGCTGGCGGGTCGGGGCGGCCGTCCGGAGGGGTACTGCCACCGGCAGATGATCGACGCAGTGCGTTACGTCGTCGACAACGGCATCAAGTGGCGGGCGATGCCCGCGGACTTCCCGCCCTGGCCTCGGGTGTATGCCTTCTTCGCCCGCTGGCGGGATACGGGGCTGGTGAGCGAACTGCATGAACGCCTGCACCAGGCGGTCCGCCGGGCAGAGGGCCGGGCACCGGAGCCGAGTGCGGCGGTCATCGATTCCCAGTCGGTGAAGGGGGATGCCACCGTGGCTTACGGCTCACGGGGCTTCGATGCTGGGAAGAAGATCAACGGGCGCAAGCGGCACCTGCTCACCGACACCCTCGGACTCCTGCTGGACGTAGCTGTCACGCCGGCGTCCACCACCGACCGGGATGCTGCCCGCATCCTGCTGCCCACGGCGAGGAGCCGTTTGCGACGGCTTTCGAAGATCTGGGCGGACGGCGGTTACCGCGGCCACCTCCAGGACTGGGCTGCCCAGCACCTCGGACTCGTCCTCGACGTCGTCCGCCGCCACGAAGACGTCCAAGGTTTTCAGGTCCTGCCCCGCCGCTGGGTCGTGGAAAGATCCTTCGCCTGGCTCCTGCGCAGCCGACGCCTGGTCCGGGACTACGAACGACGCACCGACACCAGCGAAGCCGTCATCCGGTGGTCGATGATCGCACTCATGAACCGCCGCCTGGCCGTCCGACAGCGTCAGCGTCCTGGGTCTGCTCCGATGCCGGCAGCGTGAACCGTCCCGGCTTCATCTCCACCAGCCAGCCCCGTTCCACCAGCCTCTTCAGACGTGCTCTCGCGCCCTCGACGCGGGAAGCGGACGCGCTGTCCCAGCCGAGCACCACCGCTGCCCGCCGGGCACCGAGCCCATCGGCTCCCGCGTCCGCCGCGGCGACCATTACCGCCTGGTAGTCCACCGACAGGTCCTCGACCCCGGCCGCGTTCTCCCGGTGCGGCACCGCCCGTCGCGGCCCGACCGGCCTCCTGCGCGACACGACGGTCACCTCCGCGGGCCTCTCCTCCTCGGCCAGTGCCTCCAGATACTGCTCGAGACCGATCACCCGGCGCCTGAGGACCTCTTCCGCGTCCGCCAAGTCCGTCCGCACCCGCTCCAGTTCGGCTTCGAGCTCCTCCACCCTCACCACGGCGGCCTTCCGCCGGGCCTCCAGAACGGCCCGCATCGACGGCATCCGCCACCCCCACAACATCTCGGCCAGTAACGAGCCGAGACTTCCGCAACACCTGCGTTCCCATGCCTGACCAGCGGAATCCGCACACGGGGTTCGGAAAGAGAACGACCTCT
>NZ_JAGMUF010000072.1:0-2204 GCF_019049125.1 Streptomyces sp. AC602_WCS936
GAAGAAGACCGCCACCTGGGCCGCCGGCGTCGTCGTGACCGCCGCCCTGCTCACCGGGACTGGCCCCGCTCACGCCGACCCGGGAGACAACCAGGTATGCATCGCCGCCGAGCAGGCCACCGCACTGGTGGCCGAAGCCAGCACGGAGGGGGACAAGCCGGTCAAGCTGGCGACACTCGGCACAGAGACGCGGCAGCACTGGGTCCAGCAGGAGCGCTTCGAAACCGGCATCCTCTACTACACCTTCGTGAACGTCGGCACCGGTGAGTGCCTGGCCAGTGCAGAGTCGGACGGGTCGACCACCGCGGTACCGATGACCACGGCCCCCTGCGATTCATGGGACACCAATCAGCAATTCCGTGTGGCCTACCGGGACGGCGAGCACGGGCTCCCCCACGCCGTGCTGGAGACGCCAGAGTTCCAGAACATCCGGTGTGTGGCCTTCCAAGGCCAGGAGGCCGAGGCGGGCGCTCCTCTCGTACAGGAGCCCTGCGACAGCCAGCCGGACCAGCACTGGCACCTGTTCCCCGCCTCATAGTAACCCCGCGGCACCTACTCCGGCTCCGGAACGTCGACGCGGTCCGCGGCAGGTTGGACGGCAGTGCCCTGCCGGGGCCGCTCGCCGTCGGCGATTTGGTCGAGGTCGGCGGCGCGGGTGTCGAGGTCCGGCTGGCCGCGGAGTTCCCTCATGTGGCGGCGTGCGCCGGTACACGCCGCGCGCCCGCGCATGCTGCGGACGGCAGTCAGCTCCACTGTGCCTCTCTTGTGAGGAATGACCGGTCTGAGCGAAGTATGTGCCCCTTTGCTGCATCGCGGTCCCGGTTCCTGCAAGCGTCGAGACCAAGCGGAAAGGGCCCGTGACGCTGCCGGGGAGCGCTGAGCTTGTCATTTAACGACCGGCGTCGAACGCGGCTCGAACTTGATCAGCGTTTCGCAGTTCGGCGGACGTATAGGCGGCCTTCGTCTGATCCTGTGCTCCGTCACAGAGTGGATCAACACGAAGGCCGTGGCCGTGAGTTTGGTGTATCGGGAGGTCCTGCGGGATGCGTTCGCGGAAGTGTCACACTTCCGGTCGGAGCTGTACGCGTGTCTGACCGTTCGAGGCGACGCGTTGTTCGAGTTACGTGACGCGCTGCTGTGCACGGACGGGCCGGTGCGGACACTGGTCGATCTCGCGCTCGCTCCCGAACACCGTCGTGGGCACGGAGCCCTGTACGGCGGACTCAACCAGGGACGGATCGACGTCGCCCGGCTACGTCGGGCCCTGGCCAGGGTGCCGTTGCCGAGAGCGGCGGACGGTCGGCTCGCGCCGGCCGTGGATGTCGCACCGTGGCTGCGACCGGACGCCAACACATGCGCCGACCGGTCCCTTTGCCACACCTTCGGCCGGGGCGAGGGCAAGCACCAAATGGTGCCCGGCTGGCCGTACTCAGTGGTGGCCGCGCTGGAGACCGGCCGCACTTCGTGGACAGCGGTGCTGGACGCGGTCCGCCTGGAGCCCGGCGCCGATGTCGCCGCGGTGACCACGATGCAGATCCGCGAGGTCATCGAGCGGCTGGTCGCCGCTGGCCAGTGGAAACCGGGTGACCCGGAGATCCTGGTCGTGCTGGACGCCGGATACGACGCTCCTCGCATCGCGCACCTGCTGGACCACCTGCCCGTCGAGATCCTCGGCCGGCTCCGGTCCGATCGCGTGATGCGGCGGCCTACACCCGCACGCGAAGAGTTCCACCTGGCCAACCCCAAGGGCGGCAGGCCGCCCAAGCACGGCGGTGAGTTCGTCTTCGGCGATCCCGCAACCCGGGGCGCCGAGCAGGCCATGACGGCCACGGACACCCGGCTCTATGGGAAGGCGACCGCGCGGGCGTGGGATCGGCTGCACCCGAGGCTGACCCGCCGCGTGGCTCGACCACGACGGGCCGCTGCCCCTCATCGAGGGCACCGTCGTCCGCCTGGTCGTGGAGAAGCTGCCCAGCGGCGGGGTCAACAAGCCGGTCTGGCTGTGGTGGTCGCGCACCGGCGCCACGCGAGCGGACGTGGACCGCTGCTGGCAGTCCTTCCTCCGCTGTTTCGACAGTGAGCACACATTTCGCCTGTTCAAGCAGACCCTAAGCGTTGTCCCGTAACTACTGATCGGTACTCGCGTCTGGTTACGTCAGCTGGGCGCCGTGCAGAGAGTTCGTAGCCGCTGATTCTCGGGTCGG
>NZ_JAGMUF010000073.1:0-7850 GCF_019049125.1 Streptomyces sp. AC602_WCS936
GACGGAGGGTGTGTGCGGTGCGGGTCGTCGAGGTGAGGCGGAGGTTGGAGGACGCTTCGGGACGAGGCCTGGGCGCGGAGAGTGTCGGGGCGGCCGTACGAGTCGGCCGGTGGCCGACCCGGCGGGCGCCGGTCCCGGGAGTGTGACCGGCGCCCGCGCGGGCGCTGAGGGGGACGTGGTCCCGGGGCCGACGGCGGAGAACCGGGCCCGCACCGGAGACGCGGGCGGGCCGGTGGCGCCTCTGGCAGGCGGAGCCCCTGGCTGTGGCACCCGGCCGCCGTGCGGGTACGGCATCCCCGCCCGGCCGAGCACGCCGGCGGCCCGGTGTCCGCGAACCCGGTCAGTGCGGGTGTTCGTCCGGTGGGTCCGTGCCCGCGGTGGACGGGTGGGAGTGCGCCGCCCCCAGCAGCTTGGCGGCGCCGCGGACGGCGGCCGTGTGCGGGGCCGGTACGGCGCGCAGCGGGACGTGCAGCCTGCGGGTGAGGTCGCAGGTGATCTCGGGGCGCAGGGCGCCCCCGCCGGCCAGCAGCGGTCCCCTGCCCAGGGCGTCGACGGTGAGGGACGTACGGTCCTGGCGCAGCATCGAGGTCGTCATCTCGGCCACCGCCTCCCCGATCCCCGCGGCCGGCGTGGACTCGCCGAGGTCGCCCGTGCCCAGCGCGGTGCGGCGCGCGTCGAAGACGGCGCCGTCCACCAGGAGCACCACCTCGGTGAGGTGCGCCCCGATGTCGATCACGAGCAGCGGCCGCGACAGGTCGGCGCCCGCCGCGAGGGCCACGGCCCGCGCGCTGGGCACGGTCAGCACGCTGCGCGGGCGCAGCACCTCCACGGCCGTACGGGCCTCGTTGCGGTAGGCGTACCCGTCCAGCACCGGCGCGGTGACCACGACCAGGGGGCGGGTGAAGCGGGGCAGGCGGTGGCCCAGCAGCCGGTCGAGCATCCGGGCGGTGCCCGGGGTGTCGACGATGGAGCCGCGCTGGATGGGATAGACCGCGCCGACGCCCGGGAAGGTCACGGTCGGCACGTCGAGAATCATGCCCCGCCCGGCGACCCAGGCGCGGGTACGGGCGCTGCCCATGTCGAGGGCGACGCCGGTGCAGTGCCGGCACATCGGCCAGGGCCGGTGCGGGGAGCGCGCGGTACGGGACCGCCGGACCACGGTCATCGTCCCGCCTCCCGCACCTGCTGGCAGCGAGCGCAGTAGCGGGCCTGCGGCACGATCATCAGGCGCTCGCGGTCGACGGGACGCCGGCACAGATGGCAGTGGCCGTAGCGGCCCTCCGCCATGCGGGCGAGGGCCGCCTCGACGTCGGCGAGCACCATGCGGGCGGAGGCCGCGAGCTTGACCCGGACCTCGGTCCGCGCGGCGCTCGGCCGGCTCGGCTCGCCGGCGCGGGACGGGACGGCCGCGATCTGCCGCAGCTGCTCCTCGCGGAACCTGCGCTGCTCGTGGAGGCTCTCCTCGAGCGCGGCGAGGTCCGCGGGCGACAGGCACGTGTCGCGGTCGCCGATGATCTGCTTGTTCACCACTTCACCCCTCGGGCAGGGCGGGAGACGAAGACTGGACGGACGACGGTCAGGCGGCGGCGCGGCGCTGGCAGGCGACGCAGTACCGCGTGTAGGGGAGGATCTCCAGCCGCTCCCCCGGCACCGGCTTGCCGCAGCCCAGGCAGGCGCCGTAGGTGCCGGCGTCGATACGGGCGAAGGCCTCGTCGATCTCCTTGAGCACCCGCGCGATCGCGTCCTGCTGCGCGGACATCAGCTGGTCGTCCGCCTGGCCGCTCTCCTTCAGGGCCTGGAGCTGGGTGATGCGGGTGCTGCGGGCGTGCTCGAGGCGCTGGCGTGCCTCGTGAGCGGTCAGCCGCTCGGGGCGGGGTTCGATGCGGGAGGCGTCGAGCGACACGGTGCGTCCTTTTCTCGCAAGGTTCTGCGGGTACTGCTCGGAAGGTTCTGCGGGTACGGCGAGCGCCGGGCCGATCGGACCCGGTCAGCCTCAACCATGGCCCCGGCGGCCGGGGAAACCCATCGGGCGCAGACCCCATTTGCCGGGGGCCGCGGGATCCACTCGGCGACGTACCGGGACCCCCGTATGGGTGTGCCGTCGCTCGGAAATGGGGGTCGGACCCCATCGACCCGGCGGCACCCGGCGAGGGACGCTGGTCGCTTGCTCGGTCGCGACCAGGGTCTGCTTCGCCGGACGGGTCCCTGGACCGCGGCTCCCACCGAGGGTGCGCGATGACCGACAGTGGAGGCGTACCAGTCGACGCGTCGCAGAAGGAGGCGTACCCCCCGGTGTCCCTGTTCTGGCGGATCTTCGGGCTCAACTCGGTGGTGCTGGGCTTCGCCACGGCACTCCTGCTGTGGGCACCCGTGACCGTCTCCGTGCCGGTGCTGCTGACCGAGGCGGTCGTCCTGGTGGGCGGCATGGCCGTCATGCTGGTGGCCAACGGCGCCCTGCTGCGCTGGGGCCTGGCGCCCCTGGACCGGCTCACGAAGCTGATGACCACCGTCGACCTGCTGCGTCCCGGCCAGCGGCTGCCGGTGTCCGGCGGCGGCGACGTGCCCGAGCTGATCCGCACCTTCAACGCCATGCTCGACCGGCTGGAGCACGAGCGGGCCACGAGCAGCGCCCGGGTACTGCTCGCCCAGGAGGCGGAGCGCCGCCGTATCGCCCAGGAGCTGCACGACGAGGTCGGGCAGAGCATGACCGCGATCCTGCTCGTGCTCGGCCGCGCCGCGGACGACGCCGACCAGCCGTTGCGCGAGGAGTTGCAGCAGGCGCAGGAGATCACCCGGGAGAGCCTGGACGAGGTACGCCGGCTGGTGCGCCGCCTGCGGCCCGGCGTCCTGGACGACCTCGGGCTGATCAGCGCCCTGTCCTCGCTCACGCACGACTTCGCCACCCACACCGGGCTGCGCGTCGTCCGCCGCTTCGACGCCGATCTGCCCGCCCTGGACCAGGAGACCGAGCTGGTCCTCTACCGCGTGGCGCAGGAGAGCCTGACCAACGCGGCCCGCCACGCGGACGCCGAACGCGTCGAGGTGAGCCTCGGCCGGGCCGACGGCGCGGTGGCCCTCACCATCGCCGACGACGGCCGGGGCACCGCCGAGGCGGTCTGCGAGGGCGCCGGCATCCGCGGCATGCGGGAGCGGGCCCTGCTCATCGGCGCCACCCTCGACATCACCTCGGCAACCGGCGCCGGCACCAGCATCCGGCTCACCGCACCCGTCCCCAGGAAGCAGCCCTGACCATGTCCGACCCCTCCTTGCCCGACCCGTCCCTGCCGGAGCCGGCCCCGTCGGCCCCCTCCGCCGCGCCTTCGTCCGACCCGTCGAGGATCCGCATCCTGCTGGCCGACGACCACGCGCTGGTGCGGCGCGGGGTACGGCTCATCCTCGACCGTGAGCCGGACCTGGAGGTCGTCGCCGAGGCCGGGGACGGGGCGGAGGCCATCGACATGGCGCGGGCGCACGCCGTGGACCTCGCGGTCCTGGACATCGCGATGCCCCGCCTGACCGGGCTCCAGGCCGCCCGGGAGCTGGCCGCGCTGAAACCGGGGCTGCGCATCCTGATGCTGACGATGCACGACAACGAGCAGTACCTGTTCCAGGCGCTGAAGTCGGGGGCCTGCGGATACGTCCTGAAGTCCGTCGCCGACCGCGATCTGGTCGCCGCCTGCCGGGCCGCGATGCGCGACGAGCCGTTCCTGTACCCGGGTGCGGTGACCGCCCTGATCCGCAACTACCTGGACCGGGTCCGGCACGGCGAGGAGAACGCCGACCACATCCTCACGCCCCGGGAGGAGGAGGTCCTCAAGCTCGTCGCCGAGGGCCACTCCTCGAAGGAGATCGCGGAGATCCTCTTCATCAGCATCAAGACCGTCCAGCGGCACCGGGCGAACCTCCTCCAGAAGCTCGGCCTGCGCGACCGTCTGGAACTGACCCGGTACGCCATCCGCGCCGGGCTCATCGAGCCCTGACCCGCCCAGCTGACCGCCAACCCGCCGATCACACGAACAGGGACGGTGCATGCGCCCCACACCTCGCACCGCCCCTGGTCACCGCCTCGCCGCGACGCTCACCGCGCTGCTGGCCGTCCTGCTGACCCTGGTCCCGGCCGGCCCACTGGCCGGTGCGGGCCTCGCCCTGCCCGGAATGGCCCCCGCGGCGACGACCGTCCCCCACCCGGACACCGGTTTCCACGCCGACGACGGCTGCACCGCCTCCTGCGCCACCCAGGCCAGGGCCCGGCACGACCACCTCGGTGAGCGTCCGGCGCCCCCGGACCGCCTCGCCACGGCCACGCGCCCCACGCGCGCCGCCCCCGCCGCTCACCGGCGGACCACGGCGCCGTCCGGCGCCGTACCCGTCTCCCCCGGCCGCACCAGCCACGACCGCGGACGGGCGCCTCCCGCCTCCTCCGGCACCTGAGGCACCCGTACATCCCATTCCTTCTCTCGCCGCGGCCGCGCTGGGCCGCTGCCGTGGCGTGCCTGCCGGAGGCCCCTGTTGAAACGTTCCCGTCCCCGCTCACGCCCCAACTCCCTGAGGGGCCGGGCGCTCGTCGCCCTCCTCGTGATGGCCGGCGCCGTGGCCATCGCCCTGACCATGCCGGTCCGCCTCGGGCTCGACCTGCGCGGCGGCACCCAGATCGTGCTGGAGACCAAGTCCACCAAGACCACCGAGGCCGACCGCGAGGCCACCGACCGCACCGTGGAGGTGCTGCGCGGCCGCATCGACGCGCTCGGCGTCGCCGAACCGTCCATCGTCCGCTCCGGTGACAACCGGATCGTCGTCGAGCTGCCCGGCGTCCAGGACCCGAAGCAGGCCGCCGACGTGCTGGGCCGCACCGCCCAGCTCACCGTCCACTCGGTGCTCGGCGCGGCGGAGAGCACCGAGAAGGACCCCGGGTCGGAGCCCGGTGCGGAAGGCGAGCGCGTCCTGCCCGACGAGGACGGACAGCCCCTGCGGCTGAAGACGGCCTCGCTCACCGGTGAGGACGTCAAGGGCGCCGACGCCCGCTTCGACCAGCAGGGCGGAGCCGGCTGGCTGGTCACCGTGGACTTCAAGGACGCGGGCGGCGACCGCTGGGCGAAGGTGACCGGCGAGGCCGCCTGTCACCCGGCCGGCGACCCGCAGCGCCGGGTCGCCATCGTGCTCGACGACAAGATCATCTCCTCGCCGCAGGTCGACCCCTCGGTGGCCTGCGGGGCGGGCATCTCCGGTGGCTCCACCCAGATCACCGGCTCCTTCGACGACGCCGAGGCCCGCGAACTGGCGCTGCTCGTCAAGGGCGGCGCCCTGCCCGTGCCGGTCGAGACCATCGAGCAGCGCACCATCGGCGCGACCCTGGGCGACGAGGCCATCTCGGCCGGTGCCTGGGCGGCCGTCATCGGCACCGCGCTCACCGCGCTGTTCATCATCGTCGTCTACCGCCTGATGGGCGCCCTCGCGACCGTGGCCCTGCTCTGCTACGGCCTGATCTCCTACGCCGCGCTGGCCGCGGTCGGCGCCACCCTCACCCTGCCCGGCCTGGCGGGCTTCGTGCTGGCCATCGGCATGGCGGTGGACGCCAACGTCCTCGTCTTCGAACGCGCCCGCGAGGAACAGGCCTCCCGGACCCGCCCGAGCACCCGCTCCTCGCTGACCGCCGGTTTCCGCAGCGCCTTCAGCGCGATCGCCGACTCCAACGTCACCACGCTGATCGCCGCCGCCCTGCTCTTCTTCCTGGCCTCCGGTCCGGTGAAGGGCTTCGGCGTCACCCTGGGCATCGGTGTCCTCGCCTCCATGGTCAGCGCCCTGGTGATCACCCGGGTGCTCGCCGAGTTCGCCGCGAGCCGCCCGGCGGTCTTCCGCCGTCCCCACATCACCGGCATCTCGACGACCGGCCCGGTCCGGGACGCGCTGCTGCGCCGCGACCCGTTCCTGATGCGCCGGCCACGCCGCTGGCTGGCCGCGTCCGCGCTGGTCATGGTGGTGGCCGGTTCCGGCATCCTGGTCCGCGGCCTCGACTTCGGCATCGAGTTCACCGGCGGACGGCTGATCGAGTACTCCACGGCCACCCAGGTCGACGCCGACCGCGCCCGGGACGCCCTCGCCGACGCCGGCTTCCCCCGCGCCGTCGTCCAGTCCTCCGGCGACGGCGACCTGTCGGTACGCACCGAGGAGCTGACCGACGCCGAGGCGGAGAAGGTCACCGAGACCGTCGGCGAGCTGGGCGGTGAGACCGAGAAGGTCCGCGACGAGCTGATCGGCCCCAGCCTCGGCGAGGAGCTGCGGCGGGACGCCCTGATCGCCCTGGGCCTGGCCCTCGGCGCACAGCTGCTGTATCTCGCCGTCCGGTTCCGGCTGCTGTTCGGCACGGCGGCGGTGAGCGCGCTCGGCCACGACGTGGTCATCCTGGTCGGTGTCTTCGCGTGGCTGGGCAAGCCGATCGACGGGGTGTTCCTGGCCGCGCTGCTGACCGTGATCGGCTACTCGGTCAACGACTCGGTGGTCCTCTTCGACCGCATCCGGGAGCTGCTCGCCGGCAAGGACCGCAAGACGCCGTTCGCCCGGCTCACCAACCGGGCGATCCTGCAGACCCTGCCGCGCACGGTCAACACGGGTATGGGCGCGGTGCTCATCCTCGCCTCGCTGGCGCTCCTGGCCGAGGACTCGCTGACCGACTTCGCGCTCGCGCTGCTGATCGGCGTGGGGGTCGGGACGTACTCCTCGGTGTTCACGGCGTCCCCGCTGGCCATCGAGATGTACGACCGCGGCGACGGGTCCCGCCGGTCCCGGCGCAAGGGGCGGACCGCGGAGAAGACGGTGCCGGCTAGCCGTACGGAGCGGCAGGAGGTGTCGTAGGCGGCCCGCCCTTCCCTGGGGGAGCGCTCAGGGCGCCGCGCCGAAGTGCTCCCCCACCAGGGCCCGCACCACGTCCGGGTCGCCGGCGATCAGCGCGTCCAGCAGTGCCGTGTGCTCGTGCGCGTCGGCGATCAGGTCGGCCCGCCCCCGGCCCGCGGGGGTCCCGGCCGGCGGCCACTGGGCGCGGCGGTGCAGGTCGCCGGCGACGCCGACGAGCTGTTCGTTGCCGGCGAGCGAGAGCACCGCGCGGTGGAAGGCGCGGTCGGCCTCGGCGTAGGTCGCCGGGCAGCCGGAGGACGCGGCCCGGACGGTGGCCTCGGCGAGGGGCCGCAGCCGCGCCCACCGCTCGGCGGGCACCGTACGGGCCAGGCGGAGCCAGACCGGGGCCTCGAGCAGCGCCCGGACCTCGGCGAGCTCGGCCAGTTCCCGGTCGCCGCGCCGGACGACGCGGAAGCCGCGGTTGGGGACGACCTCGACGGCGCCCTCCACGGCCAGCTGCTGCATGGCCTCGCGCACGGGCGTGGCCGAGACGCCGAACCGTTCCCCGAGCGCGGGCGCCGAGTAGACCTCGCCGGGCCGCAGCTCGCCGGCCATCAGCGCGTCGCGCAGGGCGTCGAGTACCTGACCGCGCACGGAGGAGCGCTGGACGAGGACGCGCGGCCGGGGCGCGGGCGGTTCGCTGTGCGTGTGCTCACCACGCACGGCCCCGACCGGCTCCCCGGCACCGCGGACCCGCCCGCCGCCCTGCCCCCGGCCCGCATCCAGATCCCGGCCGACACCCCGGCCCCGGTCCCGGTCCCGGTCCCGGTCCGGGCTGGCATCGTCGCCCCGGTCCCGGTCCCGGCTGGCATCGTCGCCCCGGCCCCGGTGCCGATCGGCATCCTCACCCCGGCCCCGACCGTCACCCAGGCCCCGATCGGCATCCTCACCCCGGCCCCGACCGTCACCCAGGCCCTGACCGACACCCCCGCCCCGGCCCCGACCGTCACCCAGGCCCTGAC
>NZ_JAGMUF010000074.1:0-14441 GCF_019049125.1 Streptomyces sp. AC602_WCS936
CATCTCGGCCAGTAACGAGCCGAGACTTCCGCAACACCTGCGTTCCCATGCCTGACCAGCGGAATCCGCACACGGGGTTCGGAAAGAGAACGACCTCTCAGAAGGGGGCCGTCCCGCTGTTGAGCGAGAACGGGTTCTGAGAGCGAATCCGGGATCGACGAGGGTCCGGCGGCTCACAATTGATCTTGCTCGCGCAAAGCACCGTTCATGAGATGGGGAGAGGCCGGGAGCCGGACGAGACCGCGATGTGGACCAGTCCGTCGTACTCCTCCGCCAAGCAGGAAGGGCTCAGACTGAAGCGGTAGATCCAGCGCGGCACCATGGCGCCGAAGGTTCGCGTGCCGTGCCGGCCGTTGAGCCACGCCTGTACAGCCCGCGGCGCGTCGACTGCGCTGCGCAGGTCCACAAGGTGGTTGCCGGGGTTGGCTGTAGCCAGCTGGTCCTCAATGGTGCCAGGGCGGGCAGGGCCGATCCGGTTGGTGACGACAGCGCTTGACCGGGGACGGGACCATGGGCCGGGCCACATCCGCCGGGCGCGAAAAGCGCCGCTGCCGAACAGCAGGCCGAGTGCGTAGTAGGCGTCACCGTATTGGGAGTGAAGGTGTTGTCCCAGCGCAGGTACCGCGCCACCGTGACGGCTCTTGGTGATGTGCCCGTTGTGCGCCCAGAGGGCGACCTTGGCAGACGGATCTTCGAGGATTGTCCCCACAGCGTCTGCCATGTAGCGGTCGCGTGCGGCGAAGACGGTCTGTTCCGGGTCCGCATGGTGTCTGGCGCGCGTCACCAGATCGGCGGCCCGGACCAGTACCTGGGCATGCCGAAGCGCGTCGGCTGCGTCGGGGCCGAGTCCACGGAGGTACGCCAGCACCTCCTCCGCACCGAGTACCAGGCGCCGCTGAGGATCGGGTTGCGATCCTGGGTAGGCCGTGGCGAGCACACGGAGCGGGGAGAGAAGTCCGGTTGCGCGGTCGGGTGCCGTCCTGTGGAGGAAGGAATCGATCACGGCCAGAGAGCTGCTGCACTGCTGCGGGTCGATGCCGATGAAACGAACCTTCTGGTCCTCTTGGCGCCCTCTGTTGTAGTCGCGCATCCACTCGATCACGGCGAGCACCTCGCGAGTCCGCCATGTCCAGAACCCCAGCCCGTCAAGCACCTGCGCGGCATCACCGACACCATGGCGGACATAAGCGTCGACAGCTGGGGCGGCCGACGCACTGGCCTCCATGGCCAGGGCCGAAAATCCCAGCTCTGTCACCAGGAACTCCAGCAGGCGATGCTTGAGCTGGAAGAACTCGCGCGTCCCGTGGGTGGCCTCCCCCAGCCCCACGATCCGCACGCCGTCGAGAACTTTCCTCAGTGGTTGGAGATCAGCAGTTGACTCGCCCGCAGTGAGGAAGCTCAACGGTAAAGCGGTCTGAGCCAGCCAGCACGCCACCTCGTCGGACACAGCTTTCCCCTCTGTTGCCGCCACCTTCGCCGAAGCCAACCATGCCGACGTGTGCTCAGGAAGCTCGGCCGTGACGCGTACCTGTTCAGCCTTGAGGAACGGCAGCGGCCGTCGGAGAAGCGCGAGGGCCAGGCACGCTGGCCGACGCAGGCACGAGGCTCAGGGCAAGGTGGCTGTGCATGTCCAGTTCGAACCGGCCGTAGGGGTTCACGGGGGTCCAGAACAGCGGGGACAGGGCCCGCCGGTCGGCGTCGGTGAGCCGCTTCTGCCACTTCTCCTCGCTCAGGATGTCCTGAAGCAGCAAGGTGGTGACGTGCACCAGCGAGGACTGGAGCAGGTGCAGGGCGAGCATCGAGACCTCCTGGGACTCCTTGACAGCCCACTGTCCTGTGCCACTGAACCTTGACCGTTTGCCACCGAATCTGAGTGGCCTGCGTCACTCGCGGTCGTCGAGGGGCGGTCACGAGTGACTCCAGGTCGACGACCGGATCGCATCGGAAAGCGGCGGCGCTCCGTCGCATCGCCAGGTACCGGAGCGCAAAGAACTCATTCCCGCCGCGTCCCGAGCCGCTCGGCCAGGAAGGCGATGATCTCGTTCCGGGCCTGCATGGTGGGGTGGCCTTCCCGGTCGACGAGGTGTGCCGTGACGACGCTGTGGGCGCAACCGACGACGTCACGGAAGAAGGGCGGAGGGTTCGTGTTCGCCGTCTCGGCTTTGAGTACGCGGCCGTCGAATGCGTCCCCGAGCAATGCTCGGTAAGCCGCGAACCGCTGGCCAGTGCACCACCTGTCGTTCTCGAAACGGTAGGCGAGAACCTTCAATCCGTCTCGCGCTACGCGTTCAGCCACGGCAGCAGCGTCTTCGTCGCTGATCTCCAGACCGGCGGGGTCGTCGAGCGGAAGCGACGGATGGTTGACCACGGGTGCGATGACGGTGGGTTCGAGCGCCATGGTCAGGGCGAAGTTGCCGGTAAAACACAGACCGACGGCGCCAACGCCAGGCCCGCCACGCTCGGCGTGCGCCAGGCGAGCAAGGCCGCGCAGCCATGTGACGACGGGGCTTGTGCCGCCTCCGGCAAACGCTCGGAACTCGGCGCTGATGCACGCGCGTCGAACGATGGTCTCGCGCGCCTCGGCGAGCGGATAGGCGCCGTCGACGCCGAATAGAGAGGGCAGGTACACGGAGAAGCCGGCATCACGCACCCAACGCGCGAACCGCGCGACGTCGGGGCTGATACCCGGCATCTCGGGCATGAGGATGACGGCCGGCCCTGCCCCGGCAACGTACACGGTCTTGCCGACGTCATCGACGCTGACGGCTCTTCGCGAGAAGTCGTCCAGGGGGTCGCTCTGTCCTCGCATGATTGTCATGACCGAGATGATGATGAGTGGTCGGCCCTCCTGAGAAGCGGCGGCATCGCCACGTATCCCGGTAATATCGCCACCCGTTCAAAGGCGCCGGAGGGGCCGCATGAGTCCGCTGCGAGTTGGTGTGCTGGCCTACCCTGGGTGCTTCGCGTCGGAGGTATTCGGAGTCCCCGACCTCCTGGCCATGGCAACTCACGTCGCCGCGGCGCAAGGGTCGGTTCAGCCGGCCTACGAGGCGTCGGTCATCTCGCCCCGGCGGCGTGTGATCGCGTCCGGCGGCTCGGTCCTCGACGTCTCGGCGGTTCGCCCCGTAGACGTCCTGATCGTGCCGGGCTTCGAGCTTTCGCCCACGCTCGATCTCGACGCGACACTCGCAAGCCTGGGACCGGAAGTAGCGTCGATTCGATCGCAGGCGGCCTCGGGGACCGCTGTCGTATCGATCTGCGTGGGCGCCTTCCTGGTCGCTGAAGCCGGGCTGCTCGGCGGGCGCGAAGCGACCACATCCTGGTTGTTCGCGGATCGGTTCGCCCGCCGATACGCCGACGTGCGCCTCCGCCCGGAGAGCTTGGTGGTGACCGACCGGGGGGTGACGACCACAGCGGCCTTCAGTGCCATGTACGACTTCGCGCTGCAGTTCATCCGCGAGCACGACGGCCCCCGCGTCGCCCGTAGCACCGCGCGTATCGCGCTGGTTGATGATGCACGCTCCACGCAGGCTCCCTATGTCGACTCGGGGCTCATACCCACCGTGGGCAGGGAGTTCTCGCTCAGCGTCAAGCGGTGGCTCGACCAGAACCTCGGTGCTCGCTATGACCTGCCCACCCTCGCCCGGGAGTTCCACGTAAGCACGAGAACCATGCTCCGTCGCTTCGGCGACGAAGCCGGCGAGACGCCACTCGCGTACCTGCAGACAGTCCGGGTGCGTCGAGCCAGACACCTGCTGGAGACGACCGACAGGACCGTCGCAAGCATCGCCGCCGACGTCGGGTACCGCGACCCTGGGGCGTTCAGCGACATCTTCGCCAGACACACGGGCCAGCGGCCGAGGAAGTACCGCGCGATATTCCATCGTCGCTGCGAACACCACGGGTCAACCCGACGAACGGAGACGTGAGACCCGCCGGCGACGGCAACAGGCCCCCTCAAGGCCGCACCCCCTACCCCTGACACACCAGCACCCCCGCTGGTCAAACTTCCCTACGTTCTTCTCCGGGACAGGGCGAGCCCTTCGTATGGTTCTCCCACCCGGGGTGTCGGGTGTGGCTTCCAAAGTTCTGCCGCTGGTGGCTTCGATCGCTCCGTAGGGAATCGACAGCAAGGTCGTCCGTCGGGCAGCACCCGCAGCACACCGTACGGAGGCACCGTGGCCGCGATCTGGGCCGGCATCGACGCAGGCAAGACCCATCACCACTGCGTCGCGATCGACGAGGGCGGCCGTCGGCTGCTGTCGCGACGCGTCCCCACGAGCCCGAACTCCTCGAACTATTCACCGACGTCGTGGCCCTGGGCAATGAGATGATCTGGGGAATCGACCTGGATGGCTCCGCAACCGTAGCGTCCGCAACGCCGACCAGCTTGCCGAAACAGCCGTGCGGGCCGCCGGGCGCCAGCCTGCCCGGCGAGAAGCTGACCGCCCAGCTAGTGTCCTGCACCAGAGATCCGTCGGCAGAAGCAGGCGAGGGAGCCGAGGATCTCTTCGGCTGTCTTGGTCCAGATGAACGGTTGCGGGTCCTCGTTCCAGTTCTTGACCCAGGTCCGGATGTCGGATTCCAGGGCCTGGATGTTCTTGTGTGCGCCGCGGCGGATCATCTGGTGGGCGAGGTAGCCGAACCACCGCTCCACCTGGTTGATCCAGGAGGAACCGGTCGGGGTGAAGTGCAGTTCGAAGCGAGGGTGCTTGGCCAGCCAAGCCTTGATCGCCGGAGTCTTGTGGGTGCCGTAGTTGTCCACGATCAGGTGGACCTGCAGGTGAGCGGGCACCTCCTTGTCGATCCGGATGAGGAACTTCTTGAACTCCACGGCGGCCTGCTCCGCCTGCACCTGTTCCCAGTGTTCATGCAGGCACGACTTGCAGAGATCGCGGTGCTGCTCCGCCGGGTATTGCCGGATCGAGTCCCAGCGGTCGTCGGTGAACTTCGCTCCGCAGCGCCCGCACACGGGCCGCCGCACCTCGCAGGCCGCGGCTTCACGCTCCTCCTGGCGCCTGCGGGCCTGCTCCGCCTGCACCACGTACAGCCGGTCACCGTCGGGGTAGCTAGCCACGACCGGGAAGACCACCACGGCACCTCATCACGCCACCCACCTGACCTGTGACTTCAAGATGGCGCAAGGGTCAATGAGGCCCCCGCGACCTGGAAACGAGACCGGCCTTGACCGCCGCCAGACGATCAACGACTTGGACTGCTGCCCGCGACAGCCCGAGAACCCCGCTCACGATCACACCAGGCCATCTGACCAGCGAACATCAAGATGGCCGGAGCTTCACTGACGACGAGCCCGCCGCCCACGCCTGGCTGCCCCGCCTGGCCGAGGCCCTCGGCGCCCCAGTCGCCGCTCGTACCATCGGCCGCGCCGGCCGGGAACGCGGCGCGGCCAACGACCGTGCCGACCACTGGGGTGGCACCCGCTGCACCGCACCTGGCGAACCGGCTTCCACAACCAGTAGCCCAAAGATCATGACTACGGCGAGGCGGCGTCCAGGAGAGCCTGTCCGGCCTTGGTGAGTTCGTGCGTGGCGGTGCGGCCGGACCGGCTGCTGTCGATCAGTCCGGCGTCCCGGAGGATGGCCAGGTGTTCGCTGGCCGTCGGCGGGGTGACGTTCACCAGCCTGGCCACCACGGTGGTCTGCAGCGGGGTGGTCAGCGCGGCCAGGATCCGCGCGCGGGTCACGCCCAGGAGGCGGTCCAGCGACCGGGGAGTGGGCGGTGCCGACCAGAGGTAGCGCCCGGATGCCGGATAGTAGATCGCCGGCGTCCAGTGGCTGGAGGTGGTGCACTGGATCCGGTCGGTGATGAACAGCGACGGAATGAGAATGAGCCCCTCGGGGCAGTCAACGTCGATGCCGACGCTCTTCTCCACGGTGACGGCGTCGCCCTCGCACGCGGCGGACGGGTGCAGGCGCGGCAGGACCGCGCGTAGCCCCTCCCGGTTGACCTGGAGGGCCCGATCCAGCATCTCGGCCCGCAATGCCTGCCGCATCGAGGGCCACTCCGGTTCCACCACAGTCTTCCACAGGCGCCGCAGCGCGTCGGCGGCCTCGGACCTGGCCCGGTCCGGGTTCTCGAGCAGCTGGCGGCGTATGTCTGCCCCCCGCCCGGTCGTGGCGTCGACCAGTTCGGCGTACGCCTGGTCCGCCGGCGCCGCGCGGAGGGCGTCCATGCCCTCCTCGAACGTCGGCTCACTGGACATCGGCGACGGGTCGAGGAAGTCGGGCCGGTAGGCGCCGTCGGCCATGAAGACGGTGAGAGCCCGCAGGTCCGCAAGCGAGAGCCGCAGGCGCCGACGGCGCAGCCAGGAGTGGAACAGCGGATGCCGCTGCGGCTCGGTCAACAGCTGGGCCAGGCTGACGACTTCGTGGATCGGCGACATCGCCCACCGCACACCCGCGGCGCCGACGCCCAGTCGATAACGGATCACTCCTCCATTGTTAGGCCACCGCCGAATTGAGCGCGAGCGTTCCGGCCGAGCTCCGAGACTCGGGCCATGACCAACACGCAATCAATCCGCCGGTATCCCGAGCAACCCCAACAGAGCCGAACGATCCGGCTGGGCGACAGCGGATCGACCATCGAGGTCCTCGCCAATCTAGATCAGACCAGCGGGAACATGAGCCTCTACCGGTGGTGCATGGCGCCCTCCAGCACCGGGCCTGCCTCGCACTTCCACACGACCTTCAGCGAGACCTTCATCGTCGAAGAGGGCGAAGTCGACTACTTCGACGGGCGGGCCTGGCGAACACTCCGGCCCGGAGACACCGCGCACGCCGCAGCGGGTGACGTGCACGCCCTCCGCAAGGAGCGCGCCGAAGGCGCCACCCTCCTGATGGCGCTCACACCGGGCGTGCCGCGGGAGGAGTACTTTGCCGCCCTCGCCACCACGGACGAGCGCGACCTGAGCCGGCTCCACGAAGCCCACGACAACCACTTCCCCGACGACGAGCGGTGACCGTATCGCCGCGCCCGCCGTTTCCTCATCCGCTCCGTCCCAACCAACCTCCCAGCGCAGGATTCATCGTGCCCACCATCGCCGTCGTCGGAGCCGGCCCCGGTATGGGCCTGGCCATCGCCCGCACCTTCGGCTCTCGCGGCTTCGACGTCGCTCTCATCGCCCGTAACCGCGACAAGCTCGACGCCCTGGTCGGCCGCCTGGACGCCGAAGGCATCACCGCCGCCGGGTTCTGCGCGGACGTACTCGACCATGAAGCCCTCACCCAGGCGCTCAAGGACGCAGCGACCCGTTTCGACCGTATCGATGTCCTGGAGTATTCTCTCCGGCCGGGAACCTGGAATTCACGTCACTGACCACCCCGTCCCAGGCCGCCCCCTCCGATGTGCAGTGGGCGATGGACCTCCTGCTCTACGGGGCGATGGCGGCAACGCAGGCCGTGCTGCCCTCGATGCGCGCGGCCGGCGCGGGCACCCTGCTGTACACAAACGGCGCCGGCTCGGCCGACCCCAACCCGATGCTCGGCAACCTCAGCGCCGCCCAGGCCGCGCTGCGCAACTGGGTGCTCGGTCTGCACAAGGAACTCACCGGCACCGGCATCCAGGCGGCACACTTCGCCATCGGGACCTGGATCGGCACCGACGGCCCACCCGGTGTCCCGACGGCCCCGGCCGAGGACATCGCCCCCCTCTACTGGGACCTGTACACCCGGCGCGACGAAGCCGAACGCGCCTTCACCGCCTGACGCCGGTTCCACCCCTACAACAGCGAGAGGAAACACCGAAGGTGACCACACGGCAGAGCCTGGACCCGAGCACACTGGTATCCGCGCAGCTCACGGAGAAGACCGGACCCGTCGTCCTGCCCGCCGCCCACGCCCCCGTCGAGCATGGCTTCACCTCAAGAACGGGCGGACCTCGCCAGACTCCGCACCGAACCCGCCCACGGGGCGGGGCTCCTACGCGCGCTGCTCGTCCTCACGAACCTCGAAGTGGACCGCTGACGGATGATCAAAAGGCCAAGACAGCTACCCACGACCGGGAGGAGCACTCCCCCAACGTCAGGGCCCGACCATCCCGCCGAGCCCGGCCAGGGGCTGGCGCAGGTCGAGGTAGCAGCGCAGCCTGACACCCGCCTGGCCGGCATCCCGGGTGGTGCGCTCCACCGACGTCCTCGCCCACTGCGCCGCCAGCGCAGCGTGGAATGCGAACGCGGTCTCGTCATCCGCGGCGGCAACGTCGAGGACGACCAGGCCCGGCTCGGACACATGCGTTTCGTTGATCGCTTCCATGTCCGGCATGACGCGCCTTTGCCCGGCAGGGTTCTTGCCGGGCACTGGATTCACCCGAGCGAGTCTTTTGAGGAGAAGAGCCCGCTGGTCACCGCCTCCGATCACGCGCCTCCACACACGCGTGGGCCCCGGCTGTAGCCAGAGGGAGCCGCCGCCCGCGTTGCCGCGGCCGCAATCGGCGGCCCGTCACGCATGGATGCAGCGGGCCGGGTTACCTGGCGGGCAGGCCGTGCCGACGGCGTTCCCCATGGGGGCCGGCGCGGCTGAGGCGCCCTCGGGTTCGGACACGAGCCTGGGGGCGCCGCGCCGGCCGACCCCAGGCGGCATGACGAGAGCCGGCCCGTCCGTTGGGGTCTCAGTGCGGTCGGCGGGTGGCGGTGGTGTGGAGGCGTTCCAGTGCGTCGAGGACGACGGTGTTCCAGTGCCAGGACAGCCACCGGCCGACGTCGGTCCCGGTCTGCTGGAGTGCGGCGAGCTGGGCGGTGGTGAAGGCGGTCAGGGGGCGTTCGTGGTGGGAGGAGACCATGCCCAGGACCGCGCCGCGGCCGTTGGTGAGGGGGACGCTGTGGGCGGCCCGGCTGCCTGCCTGCAGGATCGCGTAGCGGGAGGCCTCGTCGAACAGCTCCGCGCTCGCCACATCCCGCACGGTGATCTGCCGGTGTTCGGCCGCCGCCTGGGCGCAGGAGGTGGTGGGAGCGTCGACGAAGGCGAAAAACTCAGTGAAGTACGTGTTCAGACCGGTGTGGCGGGCCAGGTGCAGCCGGTTGCCGTCCATGAGCTGGACATTGCCCATCGAGGTCTGGGTGATCGACAGCATCCGGTGCAAGACCGCCTTCAGCACCGATCCCTGGCTGCCGCGGGAACCGGGATCCAGCATCAGCCCGGGCAGGCGGGGCGGGCTGTAACGGCGGCGTCCGGGAAACCACACCCGGGCGTCCGCGTCCGGAGCGGGCACGCGGACCACGGCATCCGCCAGCGTGTGCAACTTGACGTTGCACTGCTGCGACACCGTCCTCAACAGCTCGAACCCATCTCCCACGTCAACCAGGCCGTATCGCTTGACCAACAGGCCCTGGGCGGCCGCCACGCCTTCGTGGGCCAGACGCCGGTTCCGGTCCCCCAGCTCGTCACGCGACCAACACGCCCCACCCGGCCCGGCCAGGGAAGCCTGCGGCGTGACCTGTGCGGTCACCTCTTGCGGACGGCGCAAAGACTGACCCATGGCGAGCTCCATTCCAGAACGCGGGCATGCGGACAGGCCGCAGCGGCGCCCGTCAAGGACGCACTGCGGGCAGCACCTACTTCCCAAGCGCTCCGCAACCGACTCTAACCGCACACCCCCATAGCGATGAGCCCCGCCCACTGCCGGCCGCCCCGGCATGGAGGGGCAGGTGGGCCGTCGCGCCGTTCTCGTTCTCCCCTGCTTCGAGGCGGTGGATCAGCATCGGACTCGGCCGCCGTGAACCGGCCGGAGGCTGTCAGTCCCAAGACGGCGACCGGAATACAGGTCGGCGCACGTGAGCGGGCCAGGGTTCACCAGAGGCGGTCAGTTCGGTATCTGCTGACGGGATTTGCGTGCGTGGCGGACGAACACCTCGCCAAGGGTGCCGACGAACATGCCCAGCGAACCCGCCACGAACAACCACAGGGCGAGGCGCTCCAGGCTGGGGTACAGAAAGAACACACTGCCCACCAAGAACGCGGTGTTACCGAAGCCGCCGATGATCAGATGGATGAACGGGAAGTCCTGCAGGAGATACCGTTCGAGTCGGCGCAGCACGCCATCATCCCTTCCAGAGCCGGATCATCCAGTAGATACGCGAAGCTTGGGGAGTACCGCCCGGAGCAGAACGGTAAACACCCGTCGCCGCCGACCGCCCCCTGCTCGACGGCTGCCTTGCGGTCACAGCGTCCTCACTCACGCGGTACACAACCCTCGGACAATGAGGACTGCCGACCTGACGCCAGGGCAAACGACGCATGGCGGGCGCCGAGTACGCAGACAACTCCGGCTCGTCCGATGGGATAAGCACCGGCATGAAGTGGAGCTGTAGGAGCGGATGCTGAGCTCTCGCGTACCCAACTACGCCCGGGCTGGGTGGGCGAGCCCAAGGGAGGCGGTTACCGGGCACGCTGGCCAGGTGGGCTGCGCTCCAGTCGCGGTTCAAGATCACAACCACCGCAAGGAAAAGCCCTCGCAGCATTGCACGCCTCTTTGCGCGTGCCACCGGGGCTGGTGGCGTGTCGGTGAGTCAGTGACGCCTCTTTGAGCGTCCCATATAGATACCGACTACCACTGCGAGGACGGCAACGATGAGGAGGACCGTTCCCGTGGTGCCGCTGGGCAACCAAATCGCAGCCAGAGTGGTCATTCGCGGTCTTCCTTCTTATGCACTATGTTGCCGTGCCAAAGACTGCTGGCCAGCAACACAGCGGGGCCCTGTACCTGCACACTCGGCTGGCGAGAGGGACGAGGTAGGGCGTTCTGCCTTCGTCGCCATGACGGGGTCTCCGCCACGGCCGTGGCCCGCTGTCCGACACCTCGGACAGCGGGCTCCGACCGGGCCTGCACCACCCTCGCGAGCACGGGCATCACTGATCGCGATAGACAGACCTTCGGACCGCTCGGTTGAGGGGTGGTTGGAGCAGGCCGACGACGGCGCCAATGACGCCCATCACCAGCGCGCCCTGCCAGGGCGCACCGATGAAGCCGAAGGCCAGACTCAGCACTACTCCAAGCACCGCTCCGATCAGTGTGAAGAGCATGCCGCGCTTCCAAGCGACCGTATGCGCATTGCTCGCGTCAGGCATAAGTGTTCTCCCTGTTGATCAGACTTTCGCTCCGCCAATGAGTCCGCCGACGACGCTGCCAAGCACAGCGTTTTTGGCGTCTTCGCCGTCTCCACCCGCGACCACGGCTCCCAGCCCAGCACCGGCGCCTCCCCACAGGGCGCCGGTTACCGCGCCGGCGGCCACACAACCGATCCCGGCTGTTCCAGCGCAGGCTGCTGCCACAACTGTTGCTGCACCGAGACCGGCCACGGCACCACCAATCGCGCTTCCTACGTCAGGCCAACTGAAAAGCCCCGTCGGGTCGCTGTTGTTGATCGGGTCGCCGGCGGCGTAGAGGTAGGGGTTGGTTTCCAGGCCGGAGGGGTCGGGCTGGGTGAAGCGGCCGAGAGACGGGTCGTAGTAGCGGTGGCCCATCTTGTACAGGCCCGTCGGGTCGGCATAAGCGCCGGCGTAGCGGTAGGGCTGGGGGACGGCCTCGGTCGGTGTGGTGCGGGGCAGGCCCGTCGGACCGTACGCGTAGGTGTGCGTCCGCTTGCCGCTGTCGTCGACGAGGCCGAGGACGTTGCCGGTGGCGTCGGTGAGGTAGTAGTAGGACTTCCCCCCCCAGTCGTCATGGAGTTCAGCGTGCCCGCGGGTTCGCGGATGAATCCGGTGTCGACGCCGTTCGTGGTCGTGGAGGCCAGGCCGAGGGCGGTGTGGTGGAACCAGGTCTCGCCGAGCTTGGTGCGTTCGGCGTTGCTGGTGCCGGCGTGGACCAGGTCGTAGGTGTTGCCGCCCGCGGTGATGCCGGCCAGCTGGCTGTAGTCGGTCCAGGACTCACCCGTGCGGGGGTGTTGCCGGCTGCGCCGGTTTCGTTGCCGAGCTTGTCGTAGGACCAGCCGGTGGTGGAGCCGTTCTTGCCGGTCAGCTCGGAGGCGTCGTTGTATGTGTAGGTGGTGCCGCCGGGGCAGGTGTTCTTGCTGCCGTCCTGGCTGGTGAGGTTGCCGGCCTTGTCCCAGCAGTACAACCACGACGCCTTCCGGGACCCCGCCGAGTCCGCCTCCAGGGCGTAGGAGAGGCGGTCCTGGGAGTCGTAGGTGGTGGTGTGGTTGGTGAGGTGGTCGGTGCGGGTGCGGATCTTGGTGGTGTCCTTGCCCGCGCTGGCGTAGCTGTAGGAGAGGTCGACGAAGGTCTGCGTGCCTGAGGTGGTCTTGATCCGCTCAGGGCGGCCGTTGTCGTCGATGGTGACGGTCTGGGTGGTGCCGCCGGGGTAGACGGTCTTGGTGCGCTTGTCGTTGTCGTTGTAGTCGAAGTCGGTCTTCTTGCCGTCCGGCGCGGTGAGGTAGTCGAGGCGGCCGGCCTTGTCCCAGGTGTAGTCCGTCGTCCCGGTCGGGTCGGTGTAGAAGTCGACGTTCCCGCCCGGGGTGTAGGCGAGGGCGGTCTGGGCGCCATTCTGGAGGGTGCGCACGCTTTCGCGGTTGAGCTTGTCGTACTCCCACTTGGTGAGACCAGAGGCGTCGGAGCGGGTGGTGACGTTGCCGTCGCCGTCGTAGGTGTAGGTGACGGTGAAGTTGGTGGAGGAGACCTCGCGGACGCGGTCGCGGGTGTCGTAGCCGTAGACGGTGGTGATGCCGCGGTCGTCCTCGACGGTCTCCACCCGGCCCAGCGCGTCGTAGGTGTACGTGGTCTCCCCCAGCGGCGCCGGCGGCTCCACCTTGACCAGATTGCCGTGGTCGTCGTAGGTGAAGGAGGTGACCTTGCCGTTGCCGTCCTTGGCCGTGCAGCGCTGGCCTTCGAAGCCGCCGCAGGTCGGGGTGTCCTTGTTGTAGGTGTACTCGCGGGTCGCGCCGGCGGTGCCCGACGTGGTCACCGACAGGGTGTTGCCGTTGGTGTCGTACTTGAAGGAGTCCTTGCGGCCGTTGGCGCCGGTCAGGTCGCTGGGCAGGTCGGTGCCCGCGATGGTCTGGTACTGGGAGACCTGGGCGGTGGCCCCCATCGGCAGCTTCTGGGAGACGGCGTTGTTGCGGTCGTCCCAGCCGTAGGTGGTGGTGTTGCCGCCCGTGCCGTCACTGCCGGTGGCCATCGCGTCGACGGCGGTCTGGGTGAGGTGGTTCTTGTAGGTGGCATGGCAGGAGTGGCCGAGCGGGTCGGTGACCTTGGTGACCTCGCCATCCGCGTTGTGGACGTACTCGGTGGCGTCGCCGTCGGGGTCGGTGACCGTCGTCGTCCCCGCGTCGGACGGGGTGGCCGCGCTGTAGTCGTAGCGCCAGGTCGGACCGGTGTGACCGCTCGACGACGACTCGGTAGCGCGCTGCATCGAAGTGACGCGGTTGTGGCCGTCGTAGGTGAAGAGGGTGACTGTGCCCTCGGGGGCGGTCACCTTCGTCAGGCGGCGTGAGGAGTCGTACTCGTAGGCGGTGGCTTTGCCGGCGGTGTCGGTGACCTTGGCGAGGTTGCCCGCGCCGTCGAGGTCGAGGACGGCGGTGCGGCCGGTGTGGTCCTTGGCCTGTGTGCCGTGCTCGTTGTAGGTGTCTTTGGACCCGGACTTGCGGTCGGTCAGGGTGTAGGTGCCGTCCACGTTCTTCTTCAGGTCCTTCGAGTAACCCGTCGGCGTCGTGTACGTGCCGTCCGGGTTCGCGGTGAAGCGCAGCAGGCTGCCGGTGGCGTCGAAGACATCGGTCTCGCCGTCGTTGATCTGCAGGTAGCGTTCGTAGGCCTGCCACCAGCGCTGCGACACCTTCCCCCACGGCGCCTCGAGGGAGTTGTAGGTGCGGGTCAGCTGCAGCTTCTGGCCGACGCCGGCGATGTCGAAGTCGGTCGCGGCGAGCATCAGATTGCCGTTGGAGACGTTCACCCGCGCCACCAACGCGTCGTTCAAACGGGTGTCCAGGATCTGGTGCCAGGGCACCTCGCCCTGCCCTTCGGGCAGGTAGTCGGCGGCGGCCGCCGCAGCCGTCGAGCGGGGCACCGAGCTCTTGGCAGGCTCTTCACCCGTGGCGCGGGCCTTCTGCGCCGCCCGCCAGGCGGCGACCTCCGGCGACGGCTTGGCCTCCGCCTCCGAGGCGGGAGCCTTGACCGACCCTGCCGGTGTCGCGGGGGCCTCGACCTTCGTCGGCTTCGTCCAGGGACTCTCCGGCTCCGGCAGCTGAGGCTTCGGCGTCGCCGCCAAGCCCGGCGCCGCGGCGATCACCACGGCGGCCGTGGTGATTGCCGAGACGAGAGCGGTTCTGTGTGTTCTCCGGGCACGCCGAAACGGCGTGCGTGCAGCACGCGAGTGCATCAGCTTCCCCCCACAGTAAGTCAGAACCGGCAACCCCAGTGGTCGCCAGCGGCACACAAGCTGTCACAAGAAGCACACAAACCGGCGCGGCGCCCCCCCCCCCCCCCCCCCCCCCCCCC
>NZ_JAGMUF010000075.1:0-220 GCF_019049125.1 Streptomyces sp. AC602_WCS936
GACTCAGGTGGTCAGGTAGAGAATACCGAGGCGTTCGGGTGAACTATGGTTAAGGAACTCGGCAAAATGCCCCCGTAACTTCGGGAGAAGGGGGGCCATGCCTGGTGAGAGGACTTGCTCCTTGAGCTGGGGGTGGCCGCAGAGACCAGCGAGAAGCGACTGTTTACTAAAAACACAGGTCCGTGCGAAGCCGTAAGGCGATGTATACGGACTGACGCCT
>NZ_JAGMUF010000076.1:0-1743 GCF_019049125.1 Streptomyces sp. AC602_WCS936
TGGGAACGACGCGACGACATCCACGAAGCCTTCCTCAGCCTCGCCATCTGCCTGATCACCCACCGCCACGTCCAACGCCTTTGTTAGGACCTCTTACTCCTCGCGGCTGAGGGTCTGGAAGTTTCCATGATCAGGATTGCCCACGCTGCGCCGCATCTTCGGCAGCGCCTTCGAGCCGCCGAATTCCCACGGGTTGCCATCGCAGACGCTGATCGACAACTGCTTCGCTGCCTTGTCGTCGGGATACAAGCCCCACTCGCCGACGCCGCTGCACTCGGACACCTTGTCGCCGTCGCGGTTGTACTCGGCAAGGCCGGTTACGACTACGGTGCCATCGTCCTTGAAGCGCAGGGTCCCGGCCTCGCCCCCGGTCCAGGTGCCTGGGATGTCGGCCCGAGCCAGTCTCTGCTGCTGCCACATGCACCCCGTAGCGAACACCGACACCGCGACCACGACCGCGACCACCGAGACCACCCCACGCAACCCCACCGCAGCGACTCGCCCTCGTTCATCACGCATGACTCCCCCTTGCGTACGTCACACCCTCGTCGACGCGCGCGCCAGATCAGCAAGCACTCACGGTGTCACGAAATTTGAACAGGTTCAACTTTGCTCGGTGTGCGCCGCCGCCCCCGCTCCGCATCGCATTGAGCGGTGCATCGCGAAGTTGTTGATCAAGGGTGGGGCGTGACGGACATAAGACGCCATTTCTTATGGGGCGAGTGAGGGCTGGCTGCCAGGGAGTGGTGGATTGCCCTTCGCTGGGGTCACTGCGTATGCGGGAAGGCTGTTCCAGACAGAGTCTTTGCGGCGAGGCGTACAGCGTTCCCCCAGGCCCGGACCTCTTCGGGTGACATGTAGTCGAGGTGGTACTCCAGGCCCACGGCCGCCACGAGCTTCCGCTCAGGATCTGTCACCGCCTCGATCCCCTGCCAGACTCGAGCTGCGGCCTCCTTCGGTGACGTGGCACCGGTGGACAACTGTGTCGCCATGTGATGCAGGAGGCAACGTTCAGCGGTCTCGTCGTCCGGGATCTGGATCCCCAGCTTTTCCATGGTGTGCCCGAAGAGCTGGCGGATCTCTGCTGGGTGCTCATGCCGGGAACGGCCGGCCAGGTCACGCAGTGAAGGAGAGTCGTGGCCGGCAGCCAGTAGGTGGGCCGCCACCATGGGCAGGTTTTCTACGCGGATGAGGCTGGCCGCGTACTTCCAGGCGATGGTGGCGGGCTGGTCCATGGCCGAATCCTGACCGAGGAGAATGCCTCAGACCAGTGAGTTAGCGGATCCGTGGAGGCGCCGATGGCCGATGAGGAGGGCAGCGATGCCCACGAAGGCCAGGAAGTGCTCAGGCTTGCGCTCGTAGCGGCGGTGGAGACGGCGGCAGCCCGCCAGCCAGGACACTGTTCGCTCCACCACCCATCGGTGGCGACCGAGCCGTTGTGAGGATTCGACGCCTTTACGGGCGATGCGGTGGCGTATGCCGCGGCTGCGGAGCCATCGGCGCAGATGGTCGTTGTCGTAGCCCTTGTCGCCATGGAGTTTCCCAGGTCGTCTGCGACGCGGGCCCCGGCGAGACCGGATCGGCGGTATACCTCGTACCAGCGGCATCAGACCTTGACTATCGTGCAGGTTGGCCGCGGAGATTCCTAGTAGTGCTTCGTTAGGTTCGTCGCTGTCTGTGGCGGCTTCGTCGGGCGGGCAGGGGGCGTCCGCAGGTGGTGCAGGCACCGGTCCAGCACCTCAG
>NZ_JAGMUF010000007.1:0-63712 GCF_019049125.1 Streptomyces sp. AC602_WCS936
CGGCCGTCAGGTGCGGGTGGGACGCCGCAGCAGGAACACGGCGGCCAGGACCGCGGCCGCGAAGGACACGGCCGAGATGACGAGCATCCCCGCGTGCACCCCGTCGGTGAACGCCTGGCCCAGGGCGGCGTGCACCCCGTCCGGCGCGGCGCCGCCGGGGCCGCTGTCCGCCCGGTCCAGGACGACGTCCGCGACCTGGGGCGGCACTCCCGCGGCATCCAGTTCGGCGGGCAGCGCGTCCAGGAAGCGCAGGGACAGCACCGCGCCGAGCGCCGCGGTGGCCAGCACCGAGCCGACCTGCCGGAAGGCGGTCACCGCGGAGGACGCGGCGGGCGCGGCCTGCGGTGGTACGACGGACAGTGCGGCCGTCGTCGAGGGGGCGACCACCAGACCGGACCCGAGCCCGGCCAGCACCAGGCCGGCCGCGGTGACGCCGTAGGGGCTGTCGGGCCGTTGCAGCAGCAGCACCAGGCCGGCGACGCCGGTCAGCGCACAGCCCGCCACCAGGAGCCGGGCGGCCCCGACCCGGCCGGCGAGCCGGGAGGCCAGGGCGGTGGAGAGCACGAACGCGGCCATCGCGGCGAGCAGCCGCACGCCGGTGTCCAGGGCGTCGGCGCCCTGCACCCGCTGGAGGAACTGCACCTCGAGGAAGGTCACCCCGACGAACGCGAACAGTCCGGCGGCGGCCACCACCAGCGCGGCGGTGTACGGCGCCGAGCGCATCATGCGCACGTTGAGCATCGGCACGGGGACCCGGGCCTCGACGACGGCGAGCGCGGCGAGCGCGGCCACGGCGACGACCAGAGTGGCGACGATGCGCGGATCGCCGTAGCCGACCCGGCCGCCGACGGCCGTGCCGGTCACCAGGCAGCCCAGGCCGACCACCGCGAGGAACTGCCCCGGCCAGTCCAGCGGCCGGCCCGGCACCCGGGTCTCGGGCACGGCGTACAGCGTGACGGCGACGGTCACCACGGCGAGGACCGCGTTGACGAGGTAGACCGCGTGCCAGCCGGACGCGTCCAGCAGGGTCCCGCCGATGAGCGGTCCGAGGGCCAGGCCGAAGCCGGAGACCGACACCCACACCGAGATCTTCCGTCCGCGTTCGCGGGGGTCGGTGAAGGACGTGGTGATCAGGGCCAGCGAGGTGGGCAGGACCAGCGCCCCGCCCACGCCGCTGATCGCCCGGCCGACGAGCACCTGCGCGTAGCCGTCGCCCGCGGCCACCACCAGGGAACCGGCGGCGAGCGCGACGACGCCCAGGAGGAACACGCGGCGCCTGCCGTAGCGTTCGCCGAAGGCACCGCCGGAGAGGACTCCGGCCGCCACCACCAGGGTGTAGGTGCTGGAGACCCAGCTGAGGTCGGCGGTCGCCACGCCCAGGTCGACCTGCATGGCGCGCAGTGTCGAGATGGCCGCGGTGACCTCGATGAAGGACATGAACAGGCCGAGGCAGCTGGCGAGGAGCAGCAGCCGGGGCCGGGCGATCGGCGGGCCGGCCGCGGGCGGTGCGCCCGCGGCGGCCACCGGGGGGCTGGGTGTGGTGGTCACGTCACTGCCTCCTCTCAGGCGGCGGCCCGGCCGTGCCGCGGCCCGGAGGCCGCGACCGGGCCGTCGCCGCCCCGGTGGACGTGCTCGGTCGCCTTGGCCATGCCGAACAGCGGCATGTTCCGGTAGATGATGTGCATCTGGTCGGGACGGGTCACGTACGCCTCGTGCCAGACGCCGACGTCTCCGCTGTTGCCGACACTGCGGTTGAAGTTCCGCCAGCCGGGGACGTGTTCGGCCTGGGCGTTGCGGGCGTAGGCCATCAGGTCGTCGAGGCTGCGCCAGTACTGCAGGACCACGGTGGTGCGGCCGAACCAGACGTGGTAGCCGAGGAATCCGTGCTCCGAGCGCTGGTTGACCTCCTTGAGCATGGGCACCATGGCCCGGAAAGCGGGGAGCCAGCGGTGGATCTTCCACCAGGCGTTGACGCGCATCCCGATCAGGAAGACGACCGTTCCCTCGGGCGGCTCGGCGGCGTATCGGCCGGGGTGGACCTTCTGCCCCATGTCGGACGCTCCTTCAGGTCGTGGGGGTCGGTGGGGGGAGCGGGCGGTGCGGCGGGCCCTCAGAAGGGGTAGCGCCGCGGCGGGGTGCTCTCGGTGGTCAGGCGCCACTGGGTGAAGGCCTCCACGGCGGCCGTCCCGCCGAAGCGGCCGCCGTTGCCCGAGCAGCCGACCCCGCCGAACGGCAGCTGCGGTTCGGACACCACGGTCTGGTCGTTCACGTGGACCATCCCGGCGCGCAGCCGGCCGGCCACCGCGCGGGCCGCCTCGGGCGCACCGCCGTACACCGCCGCCGCGAGGCCGTGGTCGGTGGCGTTGGCGAGGGCGACGGCCTCGTCGTCGTCGGTGAAGACGGTGACGGGGGCGACGGGGCCGAACACCTCCTCGTCGAACGCCCGCATGCCGGGGCGGACGCCGTCCAGGACCGTGGGCCGGTGCAGCAGTCCCTCGGCCGTTCCGCCGCACACCAGACGGGCGCCGGCGGCGACCGTGTCGGCGACGATCGCGCGCACCTTGGCCAGTTGGCGTTCGTCGATCAGCGGCCCGATCCGGGTGGCGGCGTCGGCGGGATCGCCGACGGTGAGGGCCCCGGCCTTCTCGGCGAGTACGGCGGTGTACCGCTCGGCGACCGAGCGGTGGACCAGGTGCCGGCCGACGGCGATGCACAGCTGGCCGGAGTGGACGAAGGAGCCGAAGGCGCCGGCGGAGGCCGCGGCGTCGACGTCGGCGTCGGCGAGGACGACGAAGGCGTTGTTGCCGCCCAGTTCCAGCGAGACCTTCTTCAGCAGTTCGCCCGCGCGGCGGGCGACGGCCCGGCCGGCCGCGGTGGAGCCGGTGAAGGAGACCATCTCCACTTCCGGCGCCTCGACGAGGGCCGTGCCGGTCGCGGCGCCGCCGGGCAGTACGTGCAGCAGGCCGGCCGGCAGTCCGGCCCGCCGCAGCAGCCAGGCCACGAACCGTCCGCCCACCACGGGGGTGTGGGGGTCGGGTTTGAGCAGCACGGCGTTGCCGAGCGCGAGGGCGGGGGCCACCGAGCGCAGGGCCAGCATCAGCGGCATGTTCCAGGGGGTGATGACGCCCACGACGCCCAGCGGCACCCGCTCGGCGCGGGCGGTACGGCCCTCGACGGCGCTGTCCAGGGCGACCGGTGCCGCGGCCTGCTCGGCGAGGCCGGCCGCGGTGGCCAGCTCGCCCATGGCCGCGCCCAGTTCCATCTCGGCCTTGGCGCGGATCGCGCCGGTCTCCCGGACGAAGAGGTCCAGCAGGTCCGACGGCGGTTCGGCGAGCAGCCCGAGCGCCCGGCGCAGTACCGCGGCCCGTTCCGCGGGGGTGCGGGCGGCCCAGCCGGGCTGGGCGGCGGCGGCCTCGGCCGCGGCGGCCCGCACCTCGGCACTCGTGGTCATCGACGCTCTCCCCTCAGCACTGACGGCCAGTACTGACAGTACTGACATGTCAAGGTTGACATGACCTAGAGAACAGTGTCAACATTTACATGTCAAGGGTGTCACTCACCGGATGGCTCAAAACGATGGATGGGGTGAAGGCGCCATGTCCCTGCGGATGGCTCTTCTCGGTCTGCTGGTCACCAAGGGCCCGACCAACGGCTACGCGCTGACCAGGACGTTCGCCGACTCCCTGAGTCACGTCTGGTCGGCCCAGCACAGCCAGGTGTATCCGGAGCTGGCGCGCTTGGCCGAGACCGGACTCGTCACCGTCGAGGACGAGGGACCGCGCGGCCAGAAGCGCTACAGCGTCACCGAGGCCGGCCGGGACGCGCTGCGGCACTGGCTCACCCACGTGGAACCGAACCGCACCGTGCGCAACGAGAACGCGCTGCGGGCCTTCCTGCTGCCCACCCTCGACCGCGAGGACGCGGTCCGGCTGGTGCGGGAGGAGGCCAAGTACTACCAGCGGCGCACCGAGGAGATCACCCACCAGCGCGACATGCTGCGCGACCCGCAGAGCACCGGCTTCGGCGTGTACGCCGCCGAGCTGGGCGTGCGGATCTCCTCCGCCATCGCCGACTGGGCCGAGTGGGCCGCCGCCCAGCTGGAGGCCGACGGGTCCGGCGACCCCGCGGCGAGTGAGGAGCAGTCACCTTCCTGGTGACCCTGGGCATCGGCCCGCTCGCCGGCTGACCGCGCGCCCGGGTCTCCGCCCGCCGGGAAGAATTCCGTGGCGCCGGACGTATCCAGGACTCCCCCGCGCCCTCTGTATCTGCAACGGCGGCGACGACGCACGAGGGAGCGTGAGAGCACGTGACGGACACCGGGATCTGGCGTCTGCTCGAACCGAGTGCGCTGATCGACCCGCACCCCCTCTACCGGGCCTGGCGGGAACAGGGCCCGGTCATCTGGGACTCCGGCATCGAGGCCTGGCTGGTCACCGGATACGAGGAGGCGTTCACCACCCTGCGGGACGTCGAGACCTTCTGCCAGGACTGGCGGCGGGTCGGCGTGGACACCCCGCCCGCGCTGCTGAGCCTGCAGACCCTGGACCCGCCCGAGCACACCCGGATACGCAAGCTGATGCTCGACGGCTTCAAGGCCGCCGACCCGGCCCGGCTGACCGAGGCGGTCACCGCCGTGCTCGACGAGCAACTGGCGCTGGCGGAGAAGGAGGACGACGGCTTCGACTTCGTACGGCTGGTCGCGGAGCCCGTCGCCCTGCGGGCCGTCACCGCGCTGCTGGGCGTTCAGCAGCCGGACCGGGACTGGTTCGTGCCGCTGTCCAACGCCATCGTCGACGGCATGGACGCCAGCCTGCGGCCCGAGTGCTACGAACCCGGGGTCGCGGCCCGCGCCGAGCTGTCGCGGCTGGTGGGCCGCTGGCTCGAGGAACCACTGCCGGACGGTTTCACCACGCACGTCCTGGCCAAGGCGCCGGACGCGGGCGTCGACCGCGAGGTCCTGCTCAACTCGCTGCGGGTGGTGCTGCAGGCGGGGTTCCAGACGGCCAGCCGGTTCCTGGTCACCGGCTTGCTGACCCTGTTGCGCGTCCCGCCGGGCGAACGCGTCGTGGTGGACACCGACAAGGCCGTCCACGAACTGGTCCGCCACTCCGGCCCCGTACACGTGGAGAGCCGGGCATGCGTCCGCGACACCGTGCTGGGCGGGCAGCGGATCCGCAGGGGCGAGGTCGTCTCCTGCTTCCTCGGCGCCGCCAACCGGGACGCCTCGGTCTTCGACGAGCCCGAGAGGCTCGTCTGGGACCGCACGCCCAACCGTCATCTGGGCTTCGGCCGTGGCCCGCACGCCTGCCTCGGCGCCCAGGTCGCCGTGGAGGTCGCCCGCCACGTCTTCGGCACCGTCGGCCGCCGTTTCCCCGAGGCCCGGCTGCTGGCCGAGCCGGTGCCGCGGCCCAATGTGACCGAGCACGGGATGTACTCCCTCCGAGTTTCGTTCTGACGTGCCGCCCCGCCCCCGTCGGGGCCCGCCGGAACGAGCCCCCCGCCCCCGAGACCGCCAGGAGGTGACAGCGATGCGTCACGCCCACTGAATCCCCCGCGACGCGGGACGAGTCCCCCACACGCGGGACTGAGCCAAGCACATGGTCTGCCGGACCCCGGGACGCCCGGGGCCCGGCAGACCAGTGGCGCTTCCGACAGGACGACACACGAGCGAGGAGGAACACCTGTGGGACGGACCGAAGCCGGCCCGGCCCCGGCCTCCGCGACCCCGGCACCCGGCTACGGGGCGGTGCTGCGGGCCCCGGGCATGCGGGCCGTGTTCGCCGCCCACGCCGTCTCCATGGCCGGCAAACTGGCCGCCGAGGTGGCCCTGTCGATCCTCGTCTACCAGCGCACCGGCTCCCCGCTGCTGTCGTCGCTGGTGCTGGTCTGCGCCTTCCTGCCGCACGCCGTCGGCGGCACCGCCCTGTCCGCCCTCGCCGACCGCTTCCCGCCCCGCCGGGTCCTCGTCGGCTGCGACCTGCTCGCCGCCGCGTGCGTCGCGGCCATGCTCGTCCCCGGCCTGCCCGTCGCCGCGCTGCTGCTGCTCCTGCTGACCACCGGGTTCGTCGCCCCCGTCACGCAGGGCGCCCGCGCCGCGAGCCTGACCCAACTGCTCGACGAGGACCTCTTCCCGGTGGGCCGCTCGCTGCTGCGGACCATCAGCCAGACCGCCGTCGTCGCCGGGTTCGCCCTGGGCAGCGTCCTGGTCGCCGCGATCGGCCCGCACTGGATGCTCGCCGCCGACGCCGCGAGCCTGCTGCTGTCCGCCGCCCTGATCCGCCTGTGCACACCCGCCACGCCGGCCCTCGCACCGGACGGCCGCCGCTCCCCCGCCGGTGTCCTCGCCGACTCCGCCGACGGCCTGCGGCGCCTGTTCGCCGACCGCCGAGTCCGCCGGCTCGTGCTGCTGACGTGGGCCGTGCCCGGATTCTCCGCCGTCGGCGACGGCCTGGCCGTCGCCTACACCACCCACGCCGGTGCCCCCGCCACCGCCGCGGGCGCCCTGTTCACCGGGTACGCCGTCGGCACGGTGCTCGGCGAGAGTGCGGTGGCGCGGCTCGCGCCGACGCGCCGGCGACGGCTCGTCGTACCGCTGCTGCTCTGCTCCCAGGTCCCGCTGGTCGCGTTCTTCCTGGCGCCGCCCGTGCCCGTCGCGGTGGCGCTGCTGGCCCTGTCCGGGGCCGGCTTCGCCTGCAACCAGGGGATCGACCCGCTGATCCTGTCGGCGACCGAACCGGCCTACCGCGGGCGCCTGTTCACCGTGCAGACCAGCGGCATGATGACCGTGCAGGGCGTCGCCATCGCGCTGTCCGGCGCGGCCGGCACCGTCCTCGCCCCCAGCCTGGTCATCGGCGCGGCCGGGGTGGCGGGAACGGCCGTGGTCCTCACCCTCTTCCTGCGGGCCCGCACCCCGTGACCACCGCCGCGGCCCAGGCCTCGCGCACGGCGCGGGCCCGGTCCTCCTCCAGCCGGCCGGAGCGGCCGCGGGCGGCGGAGTCGACGTCGACGCCGAGGAAGCGGGGATGGGTGGTGAGGTGCGCGTAGGCCGGGGCGTTCGCGGCGTCCAGGCCACCGGCCAGGAGGAAGGGCCGGGTGAGACGGTCGGCGAGGGCCGCGGCCGCCGACGCGTCGAGGGGCCGGCCGGTGGAGCCGAGGGCGCCGTCCGAGGTGGCGGTGTCCAGCAGGAACACGTCGGTGCCGGTGCGCTCGTAGGCGCGCAGCAGCCCGGACTCCGGGCACCGGCTCCCGCGCAGGTGCAGCACCTTGACGACGGTCGTCTCCTCCGGGGCGTGCCGCTTGAGGGCGCGGACCAGGGCCGGGGGCTGGTAGCCGTGCAGCTGGACCCAGCGGATCCCGGTGGCCCCGAGGGCGGCGGTCAGCTCGTCGCGGTCCGCGGAGAGGGTGACCAGGACCGGGGTCAGCCCGCCCGCCCGGGCCGTGGCGGCCAGGTCGGCCAGCCGGTCGAGCGGCAGCTCCGCCCGGCCGCCGGGGACCGCGTGCCACAGGCCGACGAGGTCGGCGCCCGCGGCGGCCAGGTCCCGGACCTCGCGCCGGGTGACGGCGCCGCAGAACTTCACCAGCGTCACGCCGCGCTCCCGCCGCCCGCCTCGTCGGCCAGACTGCCGGCGGCGAAGCCGGTGCCGTCGCCCCGGAAGAGGCCGGGGTGTGCGGCGCGCAGGTCGGCGAGGACGGCCTCGTAGGGCAGGTCGTCGAACTCCCCGTGGTGGCGCAGGAACTCCATCTGGCGGCGGCCCTCGGCGTCGTAGGGGTGGTGCACGCTGTCGGCCGTCCCGTCGAAGTCGAGGGGCGCCATGCGGTACAGCCGGCACAGCGTCCGGTTGAACACCGGGGTTGCCTTCACCCAGCGGCCGTCCAGGAACACCGTCGTCAGGCAGTGCTGGTGGAAGACGTCGCCGCCGAGCAGGCGGATCAGGCGCGGGGAGGCCAGGTGGTTGCGTACGTCGGTGAGGACCAGCCGGGCGGGGACGCCGACGGAGCGCAGCGCGGCCGCGTAGACGACGGACTTGTGCAGGCACATCCCGGAGCCGGAGCGCAGGACACTGCTCGCCCGCAGGCCCTCGCGGCTGAGGTCGGCGCCGTAGACCTCGTAACGGATGCCGTCGCGCACGGCGTAGTAGAGCGCCACGGCCCGCTCCGTGGCGGTCGCGTCCGGGGCGGCCCGGGCGAGGGCCGTGCGGACGAACGCGGTCACCTCGGGGGAGGTGTGGTCGAGGAAGGCGGTGGCGCGCAGGGCGGCGTCGGTCATGGGCTGTCCTTCGGGTCCTTGGCGGCCTTCGGGTTCTTGGTGGCCTTCGGGTTCCTGGGGCCTCGGGGTCTTCCCCGGGTCACAGGCCGAGCATGGTGGCGATGCGGTTGCGCTGGATCTCGGAGCTGCCCGAGTAGATGGTCCCGGCCACCGAGTTGCGCAGCTCCTTCTCGATGCCGTACTCGGCCATGTAGCCGTTGCCGCCGAAGATCTGGACGGCGGCGAGGGCGGAGGCGACGTTGGCCTCGCTGGTGACGAGTTTGGTGATCGCGACGTCCTCGGTGACGTTCTCCCCGGCCACGAGCTTCTCGGCGGTGCCGAACAGCCAGCGGCGGGCGGTCTCCACGCCGATCCGCATGTCGACGATGCGGTGGGAGACGGCCTGGAAGGAGCCGATGGCCTGGCCGAACTGGGTGCGGGTGCGGGCGTGTTCGACGCAGCGTGCCAGGCGGTGGCTCATCTCGCCGGCGGTGACGGCGAAGGAGCACAGGATCTCCCACTTCATCACGTGGTCCAGGACCAGGAAGCCGCCACCGACGCGGCCGAGGACCCGGTCGGCGGGAATCCGGCAGCCGTCGAGGAACAGCTCGCCCAGCGGCGAGGTCCGCAGGCCCATCTTGCTCACCGGGCGCCCGACGTCGAGGCCGGGGGTGTCCCGGTCGACGAGGAAGGCGGTGATGCCGAGCGGGCCGCCGCGCGGATCGGTCCTGGCGTACACCACGAACACGTCGGCGATCGGGCCGTTGCTGACGAACGCCTTGCCTCCGGTGAGGACGAAGGTGTCGCCGTCGCGTTCGGCACGGGTGCGCATCGCCAGGGCGTCGGAGCCGCTGTCGGGTTCGCTGATGGCATGGGCGCCGATCAGCTCCCCGGAGCAGATGCCGGGCAGGTGGCGCTCCTTGAGCGCGGCGGAGCCGAACCGCTGCAGCGGCACGCCGGTACTGACCATGCTGGTGCACACCGAGAAGCTCAGTCCCGCGTCGCGGCAGCCCTCCCCCAGTCCCTCCAGCACGTACATCGTGGTGGACAGGGACCGGCCGAGGCCGCCGTAGCGTTCCTCGAAGGGCAGGCCGAGGATGCCGGTGCGCCGGACCAGCTCCCAGGTGTCCCGGGAGAAGTCGGCCTCGGCGTCCCGCTCGACATGGCCGTCGCTCAGCTTGTCGAGCCACGGCCGCAGACCCTGGCGCAGTGCCTCGTCGTCGTCGCTGAAGCGCATGTCACGCCGTCCCGGTCCCGGCGGGTGCCGGCTCGGGGATGGGGGCGGTCACGGGGGGTGCTCCTTCCGTCGGGGTACGGGGGTCGGGGCGCAGGGCGCCGGTGAACGCGGCGAGCCGGGTCACGGGGTCGTCGCCCGCCTCCAGTGCCTGCTCGATCCGGGCGACGGCGGCGCTGCCGATCACGGCGGCGTCGGCGCCGAGCCGCGCCAGCCGTTCGACGTCGGCGGCCGTGCGTACGCCGAAGCCGACGGCGACGGGCACGCGCGCGGCGGGGCGCAGCGCGCCGATCGTCCGGGACAGCGCGGTCTCGTCGGGCGGTGCGGCGGTGCCGCTGCGGCCGTAGTGCGCGACCAGGTAGACGTAGGCGGAGGCGTCGGCGGCGGCGCGGGCCACGGCTTCGGGCCGGGAGACGGCGTAGCAGGTGGCCACGACCGGCAGCGCGGCCCGCGCCGCGGCGTCGAGGTAGGGCTCGCGCAGTCGGGGCGGCAGTCCGTGCAGCAGCAGCCCGTCGCATCCGGCGTCGGCGGCGCGGGCGGTGAAGGCGGTGAGTCCGGGGCCCTTGACGGTGTGGCCGAAGTCGGCGAGCAGGGCGATGCGCAGCCGGCGCAGGGAGGGGCGCAGGGCCGCGACCGCGTCGAGGACGGCGGTGGCGGTGGTGCCGGCGTCCAGGGCACGGCGGGCCGAGCGGCGCACGACGGGACCGTCGGTGACGGAGTCGGGGAAGGGCACGGCGAGTTCGAGGCACTCCACACCGCTGTCGTCGAGCATGGCGGCGAGGTCGGGCAGGCGGTCCAGGGGCGGGTCGCCGGCGTTGAGGAAGACGGCGAGGCCGGGCTGTCCGTCGCCGCGCCGGGGGAAGAATCCCTGCGTCGGGGGCGCGGCGGCGGCGCGGCGCCCTCGGGACTCGGCGTGGGGCATGTCGGCTCCTCCTGGCGGGCGGTGTGCGGCTGGGGTGCGGCTGACGCGTCGTCGGGACCAGGTCGGTGCCGGGCTCCGTGGCCGGCCGTCAGGCGGGCAGGAGCGCCTGGGCGACCCGCTCGCGGTCGACCTTGCCGGTGCTGGTCCTGGGCAGGGGGTCCGCGGTGACGCGCACCGTGGAGGGGATCGCGGCGCGGGGCAGTCCGCGCGCCAGGTGGCCGCGCAGCGTCAGGCTGTCGAGGCCGTCGGCGCCCCGGTCGCCGCGCACCACGGCGTGCAGCAGCTTCCCGGCCACCGGGTCGGGCAGGGCCAGCACGGCCGCCTCGCGCACCAGGGGGTGGGCGAGCAGGACCGCCTCGACCTCCTGCGGGTTGACGCGTACGCCGCGCACCTTGACCTGGAAGTCGGTGCGGCCCCGAAGGGTGAAGGTGCCGTCGGCCGCCCGGTGCACGAGGTCGCCGCTGCGGAAGTAGCGGCGGCCGGGCAGGCCCCGCGGGTGGGGGGCGAAGGCGGGACCGGCGGGCGCGCCGAGGTAGCCCTCGCTCTGGAACGGGGTGGAGACGTACAGCTCGCCGCGTCCCTCGCCGTCGACGACCGTGCCGTCCTCGGCGACGACCAGGGCGTGCACGCCGGGCAGCGGCCGGCCGATCGGCAGCGGGCCCGGGCCGGTGTCCCGGGCCGGGACGACCTCGTGCACGAAGCTGTCGTTGGTCTCGGTGCAGCCGTAGACGTTGTGCAGGCGGGCCGCGGGCAGCAGCGGGGGCAGCTCGGCCAGGAGGGGTGCGGGCAGGGCGTCGCCGGTGGTGAGGGCGTGCCGCACCGCGGGCAGCGCGCGCCCCGGGGCGGCGTCGGCGAGCAGCCGGAAGAACATGGGCACCGCCTGGACGACCTCGACCCGGTGCCGCTGGAGCAGGCCGAACAGGTGGGTGCCGCGGGTGGCGCGGCCGGGGTCGGCGAGCACGACCCGGCCGCCGCGGGCGAGCGTGGTCCACACGTCCAGCAGGCACAGGTCGAAGTTGAGCGGCGCGTGGTTGAGGACCGGGGTGTCCTCGGCGATACCGAAGGCGTCGCCCGCCCAGGCGGTGAAGCGGTCGACGGCCGCCGCGGGCAGCGGAACCGCCTTGGGCACGCCGGTGGAGCCGGAGGTCGTCAGGACGAAGGCGGTGGTGTCCGGCCGGGCCGGCGCGGGCCCGTACGGTTCGGCGGTGGCGCGGTCGTCGTCCCGCGCGGTCAGGAGCCGGCTGGCGCCGGCCGCCTCGGTGAGCCGGGCGCGGACGTCCTGGCCGAGGGTGGGCGAGGGCAGCAGCACCGGCCGGCGCTCCAGCAGGCAGGCGAGCACCAGGGCGATGGTGGCGGGCGACTTGACGGCGAGGACACCGACCGGTTCGCCGGGCGCGAGGCCGGGGCCCGCGACGCGACCGCGCTGGGCGGTGGCCCGGGCCAGCAGTGTCCCGTAGGTGACCTCCTCGCAGTCTCCGGTCAGTGCCACGGCGTCCGGCCGGCGCCGGGCCTGTGCCAGGAAGCCGTCCACCAGCGTGGCGTTCATGCGCTGCTCCCCTGCCGTCGTCATAGCCGGGTCATCGCCTCGTCTTCGCTCGGTTCCGGGCGCGTCGTCCGCCTCGATGCTCGGGCCGGGCCCTGGAGCGGCGTTCGAGCCGCGGTGCAGGCGGCCGGCCGGGACCGGAACGGCAGCGGTGCCGTGGACACAGGGGGGATGTGTCCACGGCACCTGGGAGGGGTGGTCCGAGGGGGCCGCGTCAGCTGCCGTGGGTCACCTGGCGGTCGACCCAGTCCTGGGCGCGGCCGTACCAGTAGCCGGTGGTGCGGTGCAGGTTGAGCACATGGCCGGTGCGGGGCACCACGATGGCCTCCAGCCGGGCCTTCGGCCCGTACAGCGGGGCGGCGGAGGCGCGCAGTGCGGCGGAGGTGGAGCAGTCGCTGCCGGAGCCGCCGCAGATGAGCCGGTCGTTCTGGCCGACGACGATCAGCACGGGGACGGTGATGCGCCGGTTGAGGGAGATGTCCCCGAAGTCGGGGTCGGCAGGGTACACGTCGGGTTCCGGGTTCAGCTCGTCGTGGAGCACGACCCGCGGGTCGGCCGTGGCGTGGTCGTAGAACCAGGCCGCCTTCCCGCCCGGCGCGAGCGCCAGGTAGCCGTCGTCCAGTTCGCGCCGGGCCAGCAGCGGCTGCCGGGAGGCGGGCCCGTACAACGGGCCCATCGCCGCGAAGTCGGCGTCGTCGGGCGGGGCTCCCTCGCCGGTCAGGATCAGCCCGTCGACGGCGCCCGGATGGTGGACGGCGACCATCCGGGCGACGGTCGCGCCGAACGAGTTGCCGACCAGGACCACCTTGCGGTGGCCGCGTTCGCGCAGCAGCCGTGCCAGGTGCAGCACGACCGCCTCGTGGGTCTTCCCGCTGAAACGGGAGCTGTGCGGGGCGGAGCTGCGGCCGGTGCCCAGCCGGTCGACGGCCAGGGCCGTGTGTCCGGCGCGGGCGGCGGCCTCCATGTAGGAGGGGCCGCGGGCGTTCCCGCGGATCGTCCAGTACGTGTGGTCGTAGGTGCCGCCGTGCAGCAGGAGCTGGGCGGTGGTGGCGCGCCGGCCGCGTGGCGCGCACAGGGTGCCGGCGATGCGCTGGTCGGCTCGGGCGCCCGGAGTGAGGGGGACCTTGTCGGAGAAGGGCGCGCAGCGGATGGCGGTGGTGGCACGGGGGCCTTCGGCCACCGCCGTGGGGGTCGTGGTGAACGCGGTCGCGGCGATCGCGGCCACACCGGCAACGGCGGTCAGCCTGGTACGAAGGCGCAGAGGCATGGTGTTCGTCTCCGCAGGTGGGGGGTGGGTGGGGGTGGGGATCAGCCGGTCAGGTTGCGGAACCGGCGTACGGACAGCGGGAAGAAGACCGCGAAGATGACGGCCGGCCACACCACGGCCATGAGGGTGGCGTGCTGCGCGATCCAGGAGTCGCCGCCCCAGCCGGGGTTGCCGAACAGTTCCCGGGTCGCGGCGACGGTCGAGGACAGCGGGTTCCACTCGGCGATGGCACCCAGCCAGCCCGGCATCGTGGACGGCGCGACGAAGGCGCTGGTGAGGAAGCCGACGGGGAACTCCAGGGTCTGCACCATGGTGATGCCCTCGGGTCCCTTCATCAGCAGGCCGAAGTAGATGCCCATCCAGGTGAGCGCGAACCGCAGCAGCAGGAGCAGTCCGACGGCGAACACGGTCTCGGCCGCGCTGCCGTGGGCCTCCCAGCCGACGGCGAGGCCGACGGCGAAGAGCACGGCGAGGGCGAGGACCGAGTTGAGCATGTCGGTGACGCACCGGCCGACCAGCACGGCGGAGGGCGCCATCGGCATGGCGCGGAAGCGGGAGGTGACGCCGCGGTTCTTGTCGGCGGAGACGGCGGTGACGGTCTCGCCCATGCCGAACACCATGGTCATCACGAACATGCCGGGGATGAGGAACTCGCGGTAGTTGCCGCCTCCGGGCACCTGCATGGCGCCGCCGAAGAAGTAACCGAACATCAGCACCATCAGCACGGGGAACAGCAGCCCGCTGATCACGGTGCCGGGTTCGCGGGTCCAGTGCGTCAGGCCGCGCAGGGTGACGGTCCAGCCGTCGGCCAGCGCCCAGCGCAGGCGCCCGAGGGGGCCGCGGGGCAGGTCGGGGATCGCGACGCTCATGCCGCTACGCCCTCCGTCTTCTTCTCGTCGCTGGTGTTCTGGTCGGTCTGTTCCGCCGAGGCGCCCGTGGCGGAACCGGTCAGGTGCAGGAAGACCTCGTCGAGGGTGGGCCGGCGCAGCGCGATGTCCTCGGCGGCGATACCGGCGGTGTCCAGGACGCGGACCACGTCGGTGAGGGCGGCGGCCCGGTCGCGCACCGGCACGGAGATCTGCCGGGTGTCCTCGTCGGTGGCGACCTCGCCGGTGGCGACCGGGGCGAGGACGCCGCCGGCGGCCCGCAGGTCGGCGGCCCGGCGCACCACCACGTCCACGCGGTCGCCGCCGATGCGGCCCTTGAGCTCGTCCGGGGTGCCCTCGGCGATGACCCGGCCGGAGTCGATGACGGAGATGCTGTCGGCCAGCTGGTCGGCCTCCTCCAGGTACTGCGTGGTGAGCAGCACGGTGGTGCCGCCGTCGACGAGGGCGCGGACGGCGTCCCAGACCTCGTTGCGGCTGCGCGGGTCCAGGCCGGTGGTCGGCTCGTCGAGGAAGAGCACCGGCGGCGCGAGCACCATGCTGGCCGCCAGGTCCAGGCGGCGGCGCATGCCTCCGGAGTACGACTTGACCGGCTTGGTGCCGGTGTCGGTGAGCCGGAACCGCTCCAGCAGCTCGTCCGCGCGGCGCCGGGCGGCGGCCGGGGAGAGGTGGTAGAGCCTGCCGAACATGACCAGGTTCTGCCGGCCGCTGAGGACCTCGTCGACGGCGGCGTGCTGGCCGACGAGCCCGATGCGGAAGCGGACCTGGGCGGACTGGCGGGCGACGTCGAAGCCGGCGACCTCGGCCCGGCCGGCGTCGGCGGACAGCAGGGTGGACAGGATGCCGACGGTGGTGGTCTTGCCGGCGCCGTTGGGGCCGAGCAGGCCGCACACCGAGCCCTCGGGCACGACGAGGTCGAGTCCGTCGAGGACGGTGGCCTTCCCATAGCTCTTGCGGAGCCCTTCGGCGACCACGGCCGGCTTGCTCGATTCCACGTGTCTTCCTTTCGTCGCGGGGAAACCGGCTTCGTCGCGGGAAACCGGCCGTCGGCGGTCCGGCTCAGTAGGGTCCGATGAACCCGGCGTCCACACCGGCCAGTGCGGGTACGGCGGTCCGGTCGCCGCCGACCAGGTCCAGACAGGCGTCGGCGATCTTCTGCGCGCTGGGGTGGAACGCCTCCTCCAGCGGCCAGGACACCGGCGCCGGGCAGTCCGGCGGCGTGACCCGGCGCACCGGGGCGCGCAGCACCTCGGGAACGCGCTCGGCGATGACGGCGGCGACCTCGGCGGAGAAGCCGTAGCGGGCCCAGCTGGTGTCGGCGATCACGACCCGGCCGGTGCGGGCGGCCGAGGAGCAGATGACGTCCTCGTCGAGCGGGCGGACGCTGCGCACGTCGACGACCTCCACGCTGACGCCCTGACCGGCCAGCAGGTCGGCGGCGCGCTCGGCCTCGTGGACCATGAGGGAGGCGGCCACGACCGTCACGTCGGTGCCGGGGCGGGCGATGCGGCCCTTGCCGAACGGCACCGCGTACGGCTCTTCGGGGACCTCGCCCTCGGTGGCGTACAGCGACCGGTTCTCCATCAGCACCACGGGAGTGTCGGCGCGCAGGGCGGAGGTCAGCAGGCCCTTGGCGTCGGCGGGTGAGGCGGGGGCGGCCACGTACAGGCCGGGGAAGTGGCCGAAGACGGAGTGCAGGCTCTGCGAGTGGGTGGCGCCCTGCCCCCAGCCGCGGCCGACGACGCCGCGCATGACGACGGGTACGCCGCCCTGGTCGCCGTACATGTAGCGCCACTTGGAGGCGAGGTTGATCATCGCGTCCATGGTCAGGAACATGAAGTCGGCGCGGGTGTGCACCACCAGCGGCCGCAGTCCCTGGTCGGCGGCGCCGATGCAGATGCCGGCGACGGCGTTCTCGCTGTTGGGGGTGTCGATGACCCGGGCGGCGCCGAAACGCTCGTAGGCCGCGCGGGTGGTGCCGTAGGAGCCCTTGGCGTCGTCGACGTTCTGTCCGGCGACGACGACGGAGGGGTCCGCCTCCATGCACTGCACGGTGGCCTCGGCGATCGCCTGCCAGTACGTGAGCGTCCGTCCCATCGGATGTTCTCCTGTCAGCTCGCGTGGACGGGGCTGCCGTAGGCGCCGTCGGTGAGGCGGTCGACGGCGGGGAAGGGGGCCGCCTTGGCGGCGGCGACCGCGAGGCGGGTCTCGTCGCGGAACTCCTCGTCCCAGGCGGCGAGCCGTTCCGCCACGTCGGGCGTGCCGGGGCGCAGGGCTTGTGCGGCACGGCGCACCGGGCAGCGCTCCAGCCAGCTCTCGACCTCCTCGCGGGGGCGGTCGATGCCGGTGTCGTGGCCGGGGCCGACGTGCTCGCGCCAGCGGTAGGTGTCCAGTTCCAGGAAGTACGGCCCCTGCCCGGCGCGGCAGGCGGCGACGGCCCGGTGGGCGGCGGCGTGGACCTCGGTGACGTCGTTGCCGTCGACGCGTTCGGCGGCGATGCCGAAGGCGCGGGCGCGTTCGGTGACGGAGCCGCCCGCGGGCTGGCGGGCGGTGATCGGCGAGGAGATCGAGTAGGCGTTGTTCTCGCAGACGTAGACGACCGGGGCGCGGTGCACGGCGGCGAAGTTCAGCGACTCGTGGAAGACGCCCTCCTCCGCGGCGCCGTCGCCGAAGAACGTCACGACGACCCGCCGCGAGCCCTGCCGGTCGAGCGCCCAGGCGGCGCCGGTGGCCACCGAGATCATCTCGCCGAGGATCGCGGCGGAGCCGGCGAAGCCCGCGGCCCGGTCGGTCAGGTGCACGGAGCCGCCGCGTCCGCGGGCGCAGCCGGTCTCCTTGCCGTACAGCTCGGCGACCATTCCGGCCAGGTCGCCGCCCTTGGCGAGGTAGGCGGCGTGGCTGCGGTGCCCGGTGTAGACGAGGTCGTCCTCGCGCAGCGCGGCGCACACTCCGACGGCGGCGGCCTCCTGGCCGATGGAGAAGTGCACGGGTGTGCGCATCTCCTGCTCGTCGCGGTACAGGTCGGCGAGTTCCTCCTCGACGCAGCGGATGCGCACCATGTCCCGGAGCAGTACAGCCGGGTCCGTCACCGCTTCCTCCGGTGTGTTGGGGGTCGGCACGGCCTTCGGTCACCTCCGCAGCTCGGCAGCCGGTCAACGGCAGGGGGCTTGTGGGGCCGATGGTCGCGGGGGCGGGTGGAGCCCGACTGGAGCCGGGCCGGAACGGCCCCCCGGGGGCTGATTGGGCCGGTGCCCGTCGGCGGTCGGCGGACCGGCCGGCGCCGCCCGCAGTCGGGCTGACCGGGCCGGTGCCGTCGGCGCGCAGGGGTCTGGAGCGAGTGCGTGTGCCGGGTGATGGCGGGTGTGCGGTGGCGATGTGGTGTGGTGTGGCGTGACGCGTCTACTGCGGGCCGGCCGTGGGGCGACCGCGGGCCGAGGCCGGGCCCGAGGGCCTGACGAAGCCCGAGGCGGTCAAGCGCGGCATCTGCAACCACCACACGTCCATCGGGCCGTGGCTGGCCCAGTGGGTCGCCGCGGGGTGGGTCGAGGAGGACGGCAAGCGCGACCGGGCCGTCGTCTACGTCCTCACCACCGCCCAGCACCCCCAACGCTCATCGCCGCGGGCCTGCGTGCCCTGGTCAGCGGCCGCAAGGAGGCCAAGAAGCCGTAACGTGCGCCTACTTCGGAGGAGGACCCTGGCCGTCGGCCGGGGCCCTTGGCGTGGCCGGGGCGGGGCGCCGTGGGATGATCAACCGTCATGGGGAGACACACCTGAGGGAAGACGGCCGGCGCGCTGGTCCTGGCCGTGACCGTGGCGGCCGCGAGCGGCTGCAGCAGCTCGGACGACGAGGACAGCGGGAAGCCGTCTGCCACCGCGGCCGCGAAGGCGAAGACGGTGACCGTGGAGGCGGCGACCACCACGTTCCAGGACGCGGTGACCGCGCTCGACACCGACGGCGGATGCCTCGAACAGGAGCCCGGCACGTGCTGGGACCAGATGATGGCGCTCATGACGCCGACGCGGGACCTGCGGGAGGCGATGAACGCGGAGAAGTCCGTGGGCGCCGACTTCTGGACCGAGGCGTACGCCCTGATCGACACCATGGAGACGGGCATCGCGGTCGGTGAGGACCTGGGCGCCCCGGCTGGCGCCGCAACGCTCCTGGAGATGACCAACCGGGACGACGTTTTCGGCTCCGCCCACAAGCTGTCTGACTGGCTGGACCAGCACCCGATTTCGTAGCAGGCGGGCTCTGGGCGCCTTCCGCGCAGGGAACGAGGGCGGCAGGATCTAGGCCATGAGAATTCTCGTCATCGGCGGTACCTGGTTCTTGGGGCGGTGCATCGCAGAGGGGGCCTTGGCTAGAGGGTGGTCCGTGACCACCTTCAACCGGGGACAGTCCGGCCGCGATGTCGAAGGCGTGGAGCCCGTGCACGGTGACCGTACCGACCGGAGCGACCTTCACCGGCTCGCCAAACACGGTCCCTGGGACGCCGTGGTGGACACCTCCAGTTCCGACTTCCCGCCCCGCGACGTACTGCTCGCCGCTTCCGCGCTGCGTGAGGCGGCCCGGCGCTGGGTGCACATCTCCACCGTGTCCGTCTACGAGGGATGGCCGCACCAGGCGCTAACGGACGCCTCGGCGTTGCTGGACTGCCCCGCCGACGCGGACGAGTCGTACGGGTACACCGGTGAGGACGGGAGCCCGACCGTGTACGGGTTCCAGAAGGCCGGCGGCGAGCGGGCGGTCACCGAAGCCTTCGGCGACGCCGCGGTGATCCTCCGGCCCGGGGTGATCCTGGGCCCGGGAGAGTACGTGGGGCGGTTGCCCTGGTGGCTGACCCGGGCCAAGCGCGGCGGGCGGATTCTGGCGCCTGCACCGGCCGGTCAGCGCATCCAGCCGGTCGATGTGCGCGACGTCGCCGCGTTCGCGCTCGATCAGGCCGCCGCCGAAACCAGCGGCGGGTACAACGTCACCCACCCCGAGGGAATCACCTTCGGCGACTTCATCAGCGAGTGCCTGGCGGTGACCCGTGGAGCCGGAAAGCCGGAGTGGGTGGAGCCGAACGTCCTGACCGACCACGGCGTTGCCCAGTGGACAGAACTGCCGCTGTGGCGGACGCACGGGGGCGTGTGGGCGGTGGACTCCAACCGGGCCGTGGCCGCGGGTCTGCGCTGCCGGCCGATCGCCGATTCGATTCGCGACACCTGGGCCTGGCTGGATGCCGACGGCCGCCCCGTGGACCACCCGAGGTGGGCGGAACACGGTATCGCTCCGGAGAAGGAAGCGAAGATTCTCGCCTCCCTGACCTGAGTCAGGCTTCCAACTGGAGCAGCGCGGAACGGGTGCTGAGCTGGTGCGTGCTCGCGCTGCGGGTGAAGTCCTCGACGCGGTCGCGCAGCTCGCGCGGCAGCGTCGAGGACCGGTAGACCGGCTGCGCGAGGAACTGCTGGATCTGTCCCGTACGCACGAGGACACCGGTCGCCCGCTGGTCCCCCGGGATGTCCCACAGGGGAGTCAGGGCGTCGGCGGCTCCCTCGACGTCGTTCGCGAGGAGCCGGGCCATGGCGAGATCGGCCGCCGCCCCGCCGAGTACGTGAGCCGAACGGCTGGCCTGCGGCCGCTGGCCGACGAGGTCCAGAGCCTGGCGCGCGGACTGCTCCGCCTGCTCCCCGTCGTGGATGAGGAGCGCGGTAGAGCTGCTGGACATGGCCAGTCGCTCCGGCGTGAACCCGAACTCTCCGCCCACGCCGTCGTGAAGGTCGTCACGGGCGCCGCTCTCGGCCGCCAGGGAGAGCTGGAGGGCCTGCCGCGCGGAGTCCGTGTCACCGAGGTAGCCGTGCGCCCGCGCCTCGATGGCCAGGAGCCGGCGCCGGGCAACGTCGCCGAGACCGCCGTAGGTCTGAGCGCGTCGTGCCTTGCTGACGGCCTCGCCCGGCATCCCGGTGAAGTACGCGATGTACGCGAGGATGCCGTCCGCGTACGCCCGCAGGGGCTTGAAGCGGGCGCTCTCGCCGTAGAGGTCCGCCGCGCGGGCCAGGCGGCGGGCGTTGTCGAAGGAACCGAGGTCGAAGGCCGCCGCGGCGAGCAAGGCCATGGCCTGGCCGGTCAGCTCGAGGAGGCGCTGCTGCTGGGTGGGGACCTGCGTGCGGTCGCGCTGGCTCTGCAGCTCCTCCTGGAGTGCGCGGCCGCGGCGGAACACCTCCATCGGAGGGAGCGAAGCGTAAGCGCGCGCGAGGGACGCCACGTCATCGGTGAGCTGGTCGAGGCTGGTGTCGGAGACGGACGCCGCCGCTGTTGCGCTGGCGTCGTCCTGTGCGTCGCGTGCGGTCATGTTGATCTCGTGCTCCAGGTTGAACGCGGGTGACTGGGAATCCTCGGCGGGAGGAGGGGCGAACAGGGCCGCGACGTCACAGGCGAACATGGCCTGTAACACGCGCCGGGTGTCCGCGGAGAGTGACTCGGGACGGGTCTTTCCTGCTCTCCAGCGGAACACCGTCCGCTCGCTGCAGGTCGGGTTGTTGGTGCCCTTCCCGACGACCTCGTCGGCGGTTCTGTCGAACAGCGCCACGAAGTCGGGAGCGCCCAAGTTGCGTCGGTCGCAGAGGACCTTGAGCAGCGTCTCGGGTTGTTCCGTCACTTCGCCCCCCAGATATCGCGCCTTGGCCTGTTGGCGGCCCACCTACGGATCGATCCCTTTGCACGAAGGGGATACCGCCGCTTGAGTCCAGTGCAACACATCTCGGGCAGATGGCAGTTGGCCAGCAGTCAGGTGACAGTGCGCCATGCCGATGGCGCCGAGACGGCAGTCCCCCGACATGGCGATGACACCCCATGCGGGACCACGCTGATCAACACCCTCACTGAGAGTGTCCAAACGCACACAGGGGCGTGACTCCTATGACGCCTGCGGACCGACCCCCAAGAGGACGTGATGACGACGACAGCCGTACGGACGCCTCGCGCGGTCACATGCCGCCGCGGCGGGAATGTGATGAGCGAGCGCTTCAAGGTCTCCCCCGCGCAGGGCGGATTACCGCCCCTCCGCGAGGACGCATGCCGGGTCGGGATCATGCGCCGGATCGCAGCCGCACGGCTCCGCTACTGCGGCCTCGAGGCCATGACGGACGACGTGATGCTGATTGTCTCGGAGCTGCTGACCAACGCCCTCCAGCACAGCGGCACCACGGAGATCAGCCTGAGTATCACCGTGGAGGACGGGACCCTCAGCGTCCGGGTCCGAGACGGCATGCCCGGCGCGTGCACTGCGCAGTACCCCCAGGACACGGCCGAGTCGGGCCGGGGCCTGCTGCTCGTCGACGCCCTCACGAAGGGCAGCGGCGGTGACTGGGGGACCGAAGACGCCGGCGCAGAGACCTGGTGCAGTCTTCCGGTCCCCAAGGAGCGACAGCCGTGACCGCCTTAACCGCTGTTTCGGTCGACCACGCCCAACGCCTCCGCGGCCACCTGATGGGGCTCGTCGACATCGCTGTCGCCCAGGAAGCCGGCCAGAGCGACCCGGAAGCGCTCCGCCTGATCTGGCAGGCCCGAGACGTGCGCGCCCAGGAGCTGCCGGGCGACCACATGAGGGCCGTGGGACATCTCCGCCGGATGGCCTGGTGCGTCAACGAACTCCTCGAGCGCCTGGCGGCCCTCCGATGCGTCAAGGAGGCGGCGTGATCGTTCCCCCGCTCCCGTACAGTCCGCCGAGAGAGAAGAACCGCTCCGTGCGCTCCCTCACCGCCCCCGCCCTGGCCCCCTTCATCACCCAGCGGAAGGGGGAAGAGCCCGCGCCGGACAACCTCATCATCCGCGTGCACCCCTCCGGGCCAAGGCTGTACTACCGAGACGAGGACCCCCAGCGGGACCGGCCCATGAAGGGCGTGCTGTGGGGCCGGTGCAGCTTCAACCCCCTGGACGAGCAACAGATGCCGACCGGTGAGCCGCAGTGGAAGCTCATGCACCCGTACCGGCAGATGCTCACGATGCAGGCCATGCGCTGTCAGGTCTGTGCCCGCCCGGCCCGCACCCCGCTCGGCTTCGTCTTCCTCGCCGGCCCGAGGGACGAGGACCCCGAACAGACCGAGATCCAGACCAACCAGCCGCCGGTGTGCGTCAAGCACGCCCGCGCCGCTGCTGCGCTCTGCCCGCACCTGGAGAAGGACCCCGTGGTCTTCCTGGCCCGTAGCGCGCCTCTGTACGGCGTGCACGGCACCATCTACGGCCTCAACTCGCAGGGCGAGGTGCACGTCGTCGCGCAGCCCGACCACGCGCTGCCCTTCGGCCATCCGAACCTCGCCACGATGCTCGCCACCCAGCTCATCCGCCGTATCCGCTGCTTCCGCGTCCTCGGCATGGAGGAGCTGCTGCGGGAGCTGGCCGAGCACACCACCCAGACCCCTGTCGGTGGCCTGGTCGCTGCCACAGCCCATGCCACCGACAGGTCAGCAAGAGCACATCAACCGTTGAACGAGGGGAAGAATCGATGAGCACAGCGACCATCCCGTTCGCCGCACGCGCCGCGGCGCCGCCCTGCCTGGTCACCACCTCCATCGCCGGTGTCCACTGGGACAAGGACCGGCAGATCAACCTGGCCGGTGACGGCGAGCCCTGGCACACGATGGAGCAGGCCGCTTCGACGACCGACACCAACCAGGACGGCCAGGGCGACGACGTCGCCGACCCGTACTTCGCGCCGGCGTCATGAGCAACGCCGCCCGCCCTGTGCTCGTCGTCGCTGAACAGCTCGACGCGTCGGCCGACATGGTCGTCGATCAGCTCAACCAACGCGACGTTCCCGTGATGCGGTTCGACGTCGCAGAGTTCCCCCAGCACCTCACCCTGACCGGCGCGCACCTGCCGCAGGAACCGGGCTGGACGGGACTCGTCGACGACGGGCGCCGGACGGCGCGGCTCGAGGAGGTGCGGGCCGTCTACTGGAGGCGGCCCGCACGTCCCCTGATCGCCGACTCCGTCCCCGAGCCTTACGCCACCTGGGCGCAGAACCAGGCCGACGCCGCGATTCTCAACCTCCTGGCCGCCCTGCCCGGTGTGCCGTGGCTGAACAACCCGCACGCCGACCGTGTCGCCGCCCACAAACCACAGCAGCTCGTTGCCGCCACCCGGTGCGGCCTGACCGTGCCACGGAGCATCATCACGAACGACCCGGACGCGGCCCGCAGCTTCGCGAAGGACGTGGCCGGACCCCTGATCTGCAAACCCGTCCTCGGCGGCCGCCTCGACTTCGGCGACGAGAAGCGACTGATGGTCGCCACGCACCGCGTGGACCCGGCGGACTTCGACGACAGCATTCGCACCACCGCGCACTACTTCCAGGAAGACGTCCCGAAGGAGTACGAGGTGCGCCTGGTCGCCGTCGGCGGGCAGGTCTTCGGCGGCAAACTCATCACCACGAGCGAGGCCGCCGGCACCGACTGGCGCACCGACTACGACCACATCGAGTACGACACCGTGGACGTCCCCGACGACGTCGCCACCGCAGTCCGCCGGTTCCTCGCCTACTACGGCATCGCCTTCGGCTCCTTCGACTTCGCCGCGACTCCCGCGGGACAGTGGGTGTTCTTCGAGAACAACCCCTGCGGCACATGGGGCTGGGTCGAGAACCGTACCGGCCTGCCGATCGCCGCGGCACACGCGCAGTACCTGATGGGAGACACCCCATGACCTGGCCTGACAATGGCGCCTCCGCCGCCGCTCGCCAGCAGATGGCCGCCGATCTGGCAGATGGGCACTGGAACGATTGGATCGACGCCTTCTCCGCCATCCCCCGGCATGTGTTCGTCCCTTGCTTCTACCAGCAGAACGCTGAGGGAGCCTGGCAGCCCGTCACGTGGGGGGAACCCGGCTACCTGGAGGCGGTCTACAGCGACGAAGCGCTGACGACACAACTCGACGACCACGGCGTCCCCACCAGCTCATCAAGCCAGCCATCCGTCATGCTGCGCATGCTCGACGCCCTGGACGCCGAGGACGGGCACCGAGTGCTCGAGCTGGGCGCCGGCACCGGATACAACGCCGCCTTGCTCGCCCACCGCCTCGGCGCCTCGGACGTGACCAGCATCGACATCGACTACGAGCTGGTCAAAGCCGCCGTCCGGCACCTCGAGGTGGTGGGCCTGCGACCGACCGTCGTCGTCGGCGACGGTGCACAGGGCTGGCCCAGCCGCGCGCCGTACGACCGCGTCATCGCCACAGTGGGTCTCCACACGATCCCCCAGCAGCTCCTGCAGCAGGCTGTTCCTGGCGCGGTCATCGTCGTCCCGCTCGGATACGGCATCGTCCGCGTCACTGTCACCGGCCCGGGGCACGCGGTCGGCCGGTTCCTCGACACCCCCGCGTTCTTCATGGCCCGGCGCAGCAGCGGAGCACCACCGCAGTTCGACGAGGCTGCCCAGCAGCCCCCGACCGACAGCAGTGTGCCGCCGGCAGACCTGCTTGGGCGACTCAAGTTCCCCGCGTCGATTGCCCTGCCCGGCTACAACTCGTGCTCGTGGAAGGACGACGAGGGCAACCTGGAAGCGGTGGGAGTGTGGACTCCCGACGGTTCGACCGCCACGGCGCACGCGTCTGGTGCCGTACGACAGTGCGGACCTCAGCGCCTGTGGGACACGGTCGAACACCTGGCGAGGGTCTTCGAAGGTGCACCAGCCCGCGAAGAGTTCCGGGTGACCATCACACCTACCAAGCAGACCGTGTCGTACGGAGACGTGGGCGGGGCAAGCTGGGATCTCCCCGCCTCACCGTGACCGCACCTCCCAGGGCCGGGCCCCGCTCGCCTGCCTTTCCTCGTGGCAGAGGACGGGGCCCTCTGCGTGCAACGACGGGTTGAGCCACGCGCGGAGCGCTGCGTCCCCGATGGACGACCTGGCTGGTTCGGGGGCTCGACCGGGGCTCCGTCGTCGTGGCCTAGCCTGCGCCTGCCACGCAGGCCACTGAGCAGAGAGGTGCCGTCCATGGCTTTGGCTTCGGCGGAGAGGGAGTTGGGGCGCCGGCTCCAGCTCGTCCAGGGAATCCACTGGCTGTACGGGGCGCAGGGCGACGCGTACGCGGCCCTGCTGCGGGGGTACGGGGGCGACCCGCGTCAGGAGTACGCCCGGGCCCGGGCCGCGGGGCCGCTGTGGCGCAGCCGGCTGGGCACCTGGGTGTGCACGGGTTACGCGCCGGCCCGCCGGCTGCTCCAGGTGCGTTCCGGTGCCGGACCCGCCGCGCAGCCGCAGTCGGCGCTCGCCTGGGACGAGGGGCTGTCGGACGCCGGGGAGCTGCCCGACGCGGGCCGGGTGCGGGAGGCCGCCGCGCGGGCCGCCCGCCGGGCGTCGGCGGAGCTGCGGGGCGAGGTGGACCTGGTGGCCGCCGTGGCCGCGCGGGTGCCGGTGGAGGTACTCACCGACCTGCACGGGCTGGCCGGCACCGACCGTGACCGGCTGGCCGGGGCCTGCGCGGGGGCGGCGGGCGCGCTGGACGCGGCCCTGGCACCCCCGGCGCACGACGACGCCGTACGGCTGCTCGACGCGGTCGGTGTGCTGCGGGAGCTGCTCGGTGACGCGGCGGCCCGGCAGGCGGTGGTGGGGGTGCGCGCCGCCCGGGAGCTGATCGCGGGCGTGCTGCACGCGCTGCTCCACGTGCCGGAGTCCGCCGGGACGGCGGTGCGGGACCCGGCCCGGCTGGTGACTGAGACGCTCAGGCACGATCCGCCCGTGAAGCTGCACGCGTTCACCGTCGCGGAGGACGTGGAGGTGGCCGGGGAGCGGGTGGCCGCCGGGGAGCAGGTGGCCGTCCTGGTGGGCGCCGCCAACCGCGACCCGGGCACGTTCACCGCGCCCGACCGGTTCGCCCCGGACCGTTACGCCGTCGGCGGTGTCCCCGAACCCCTGGTGCCGGCGCCGCACGGGGTCGACGTGCAGGCCTTCGCGCGCGTCCAGGCCGAGGCGGTCCTGGCGGCGGTGGCCGCGTCGGGGACCCTGAGCGCCGCGGGCAGCGCGGTGCGGCTGCCGCGCTGCCCGGTGACGTGGGGGCTGGGGCGGCTCCCGGCGCGCGTGGCAGGGTAGGCACCGCACGCACCGGCGAGGGGCCCCGGCCGGACGGCCGGGGCCCCTCGCCGTTTCCCGCCGCTCAGGCGGCGCGTTCCTGGCAGACGGTGTAGAGGTCGGGTTCGCCCGCGCTCAGCTCCCGCAGGGCGGTGCGGTGCTCGGCGAACCCGGGCTGCCTGAGCGCCTGTTCGAACGAGGCGCGGTCCTCCCACTCGGCCACGTTGACGTACGCGCCCGGCTCGTCCGCGTGCTTGAGCAGGCGGTGGCGGATGAAGCCGGGCTGAGCGCCGAAGAACTCCGACGTCCTGGCGAAGGCCGATTCGAACTCGGCCGGCGGGCCGGTGACGGTGAAGCGGTTGACGAAGACGATCACGGCTGCTCCTTTCCGGTGGGTTCGTCGGCGGCCGTCAGCGCACCGCGGCCGGGGACTTGGCGGCCGGGGCCGCGTCGGGAGCCGGCCGCGTACGGCCGACGGAGGCCGACCGCTGCGGCAGGCGGGCCAGCACCAGGCCGACCACGATGACGGCCATGCCGAGGACCTCGCGGGTGCCCAGCGTGTAGTCCTCCAGCAGCACCATGCCCAGGGTCAGCACCACCGGCACCGCGTACATCACGCTGGACGCCTTGGCCGCGCCCTCCTCGCGGATCAGCCAGGCGAAGCACATGTAGATCAGGCCGGTGTTGAGGACGCCGAGCACCAGCAGCGCGCCGATGATGGAGGCGGAGAAGTGCGGGCTGGAGTCGAAGCCGCCGTTGGGCAGGTTGATCCCGGCCCAGCCGACGCCGATGACGGCCTGGGTGGTGGCGAGCACCAGCGGCGTCATGGACCGGCCGCCCTCCTCGGCGGGGCCCATGAGCTTCTCCATGAGCAGCATGGACCAGCCGTAGGCGACGGCGGCGACGGCGTTCACGGCCGCGCCGGCCGACAGCCACTCGGCGCCCCACGGCGCGTACAGCACGAGCACACCGGCGAAGCCGACGACGAGGCCGGCGGTCACCCGGGCCGGGATGCGGTCGGCGCGGCGGGCCGCCAGGTAGAGCAGGACCACGCACAGCGGCACGCTGGCGTTGAACACCGACACCATGCCGGCGTCGGCGCCGACCGCGTCGTCGACCACCTCGACCAGCAGCACCGGCAGGGCGTTGGCGAGGAAGGCGATCAGCACCAGCTGGGCCCACACGCCCGCCCGGCGCGGCAGCCGCGCCCGGCTGAACAGCAGGATGCCGAGCATCGCCACGGCGCCGACGAGGATGCGGAAGAAGCTGAACTGGGCGGAGTTCAGCCCCTCGAAAACGATCTTGATCCAGAAGTAGCTGGAGCCCCACAGCAGGGCGACGGCGGCGAAGCGCGCCGCGGAGTCGAAACGCACGGCGTTTCCTCCCGTGTCTCAGCGGCCCGAGGTGCGCGCGGCACCGGCCGGTCGGATGAAGAGCGCGACGACGAACGCGGCCACGGCGAAGCAGGCCCCCGCGGTGAAGCTGGCGGACATGCTCTCGAGGAACACGTGGCCCTGGACGGCCTCCTCGGGCAGGCCGGCCGGCGGGTTCTCGGCGGCGGCGCTGCCCGCGCGGGCGGCGACGGTGACCAGGACGGCCAGGCCCAGCGAGGCGCCGACGGTCTGCAGCGCGTTGTGCACGCTGGAGGCGGCGCCCGCCTCGTCGCGGCGCAGGCCCGAGGTGCCGAGGACGGTGGTGGGCAGCACGCAGAAGGCCATGCCGGTGCCGAAGACGAGCAGGGCGGGCAGGACGGTGTCCCAGTAGCCGGAGCCGGCCTCCAGGCGCGACAGCCACAGGTTGGCGACGACGAGCAGCGTGGCGCCGGCGAGCATCAGCCGCTTGGCGCCGACGGCACGCTCCAGACGGACGGCGGCCCCGGACATGGTGATCATCGCGACGGCCACCGGGGTCAGCGCCACCGCCGAGGTGAGCGGGCCGTGGCCGGCGATGTGCCGGAAGTACTGGATGAGGAAGAACATGGTGCCGATCAGGGCGCCCTGGACGGCGAAGGTGCCGGTGTAGGCGGTCAGCCGGTCGCGGTCGGCGAACAGCCGCAGCACCACGATGGGCTGCTCGGCGCGCCGCTCGACGAACCAGAACGCGGCGAGCAGCAGCACGCCGGCGGTGAGGGTGCCGACGACCAGCGAGTCGCTCCACGGGTGCTCGGCGACCCGGGCCAGGCCGAAGACGAGGGCCGCGGCACCGGCGGTGGACAGCACCGCGCCCGCGAGGTCGAACCGGCCACGGCTGCGCGGGGTCTCGGCGATGACGAGCGGGGCGAGCAGCAGGATCGCCACGCCGATGGGCACGTTGAGCAGCAGCACCCAGCGCCAGGAGCTGAGGGAGGTCAGCGCGCCGGACAGCAGCAGCCCGCCGGCGGTGCTGAGCGCACCGACCGCGGTGCACACCGCGATGGCCTTCTTGCGTCCGGCGCCCTCGGGGAACAGGCTCAGCACGAGAGCGAGCGCGCTGGGCGCGGCGAACGCCGCGCCGATGCCCTGGACGGCGCGTACGGCGATGAGGAACTCGCCGGAGGGCGCGAGGGCGCGCAGCGCCCCGGCGACGGTGAACAGGGCGACACCGGCGAGGAACACCCGGCGGCGGCCCAGCAGGTCACCGGTGCGGCCGCCGAGCAGCAGCAGTCCGCCGAAGGTCAGCAGGTAGGCGTTGAGGACCCAGCCCAGGCCGACCGGTCCGAGGCCGAGGTCCTGGCCCATGCCGGGCAGTGCGATGTTCACCATCGACTCGTCGATCATGATCATCGCGTTGCAGGTGGCCAGCAGGCCGAGCGCGAGTCCGGCGCGGGCCGCGGGGGCCGGTTTCGGCGGCGCCGTGCCGAGCGCCGGTGGTTCGGTGACGTGCGCGGACATGCCGTGCCTCCAGGGGACGTGGTCGGACGGGAAGTGCCGGTTGCGGTGGCGCGTGAGCGGCCGCGGGACCCCCGGCTCTGACGGCCCACGGCACGTGCACGGCGCCTGGACACCGTCCCAACGGCCGCTAGAGCCGTCTTCGAGCCACGGTGGCTAACGTTCGCCGGTATGACGGAACGTCAGTGCGGGACAGAGACAAGGACAGGGGCAGGGCGCGTGGCCGTGGTCACCGGCGGCGGCACGGGCATCGGACGGGCGACGGCCAGGGCGCTGGCCGCGGACGGGATGCGGGTGCTGGTGGTGGGCCGTACGCCGGACACCCTGGCCGGGACGGCGGCCGGGCACGGGGACGTGCGGACGCTGGTGGCCGATCTGACGGACGACGGCGTCCCGGAGCGGATCACGGCCGCGGCGCTGGAGGCCTTCGGGCGGCTGGACGTGCTGGTGCACAACGCGGCGGCCGTACTGCCCGAGCCCGTGGGCGCGGTGACGCGGGAGCACGCCCGGACCCAGGTGGAGACCAACCTGCTCGCGCCGGTCATGCTGACCCGGGCCGCGCTGCCCGCGCTGGCCGCGGCGCGGGGCACGGTGGTGGCGGTGGGCACGGCGGCGGTGCAGGGGCGCCGCGCCTTCGCGGGACTGTCGCTGTACGGCGCGACGAAGACGGCGCTGGACTTCCTGGTACGCACCTGGGCGGTGGAGTTGGCGCCGCTGGGAGTGCGCGCGGTGGGGGTGGCGCCCGGCGAGACGGACACCTGCATCGGTGAGCGCATGGGGTGGAGTCCGGCGGACATCGCCCGCCACCAGGCCGAGGCGGCGGCGCGCACCCCCTCGGGCCGGGTGGGCCGACCCGAGGACGTCGCCTGGTGGATCACCCGGCTCACCCGCCCCGAAGCGGTCTACGCGAGCGGCACGGTGGTGGCCGTGGACGGCGGCGCGTCGGTGGCCTGAGCGACCGCCTCCGCCGGGAAACCCACCAGCACCCCTTCGGGCCGAAGACCGGCCCGAGCACGTCGTGACGAAACGCCCGGCTCACCACCCGGCCCGAAGGGACCTACGCGAACGAAACCGTGAGGGCCGTGGACGGCGGCGCGTCGGTGGCCTGAGCGACCGCCTCCGCCGGGAAACCTCCTACGCGAGCCGCGCGGTGGTGGTTCGAGGGGTGGACTCGGCCGTGAGTCGTTCCAGTACGTCCACCGCCTCGTTGGGGGTCGGCTCTGTCAGGATCTCGGCGCGGACCCGGTCGGCGGCCTTGGTGAAGGACTCCTCGGTGAGCAGCCGCTCGACCGCCGCGCGCAGCGCCTCGACGGTGAGGTCGGCGGCGGGCAGGTACAGTCCGTAACCGAGTTCGGCGACGCGCCGGGCCTTGGCCACCGTGTCCCAGCCGTAGGGCAGCATCAGCTGGGGCACGCCGTGGAGTTCGGCGGTGGCGCGGGTGCCGATGCCGCCGTGGTGGACGACCGCCGCGCAGGTCGGCAGCAGGTCGTTCAGGGGGACGAAGTCCACCAGCCGTACGTTCTCCGGTACCGGGCCCGGCAGTTCGGCCTGTGCGCCGAGTGCCGCGACGATCTCGGCGTCGAGGCCGGCCAGGCCGTCGAGGAGCGCGGCGACGGAGAACGGCGCGTGGTCGAGTTCGCCGGACAGTCCCAGCGTCAGGCAGACCCGGGGCCGCTCGGCCGGTGCCCGCAGCCAGTGAGGGACCACGGAGGCCCCGTTGTGCGGCACGTGGCGCACGCCGACGGTGCGCAGACCGAGGTCGAGCCGGGAGCCGGGCGGGGTGATGTCGATGGTCCACTGGCCGGTGACCATCTCCTCGGTGAAGCCGAGGTGGGGCGCGTAGCGGCGCACGGCCCGGCCGAGCCATTCGGCGGTGGGGTCCTGCACCGGGCCGGGCAGGGTGGCGGACTGGCGCAGGAACTCCTGGCGGGCCCGGACGGTGATGTCCACGCCGTGCAGCAGCCGGGCGTGCGCGGCTCCGACGGCGCGGGCGGCGACGGCGCCGGCGAAGGTGTGCTGCTCCCAGATCACCAGGTCCGGGCGCCAGTGCCGGGCGTAGGCGACCAGGTCGTCGAGCATCCCGTCGTTGCTGACCGAGGCGTACAGGGCGGCGACGGCGATGTTCTCCAGGGCGAGCAGGGACTCGTGGGTCCACTGCCCGGGGTCGTCGCGGGTGAAGTCGAAGCCCTGCACGTGGCCGGAGCCGTCCTCGAGGACCTGCCCGAGGAGTTCGGGCGCGTGCGGGTCGTTGAAGTACCAGTCGGGGGTGCCGACGGGCACCGCGGTGAGCCCGGCCGCGGTGATCTGCTCGGTGATGTCGGGGTGGCTCGCGACGCGCACCTCGTGCCCGGCGGTGCGCAGCGCGGAGGCGAGCGGCACCATCGAGTAGTAGTGGGTGTGGTGCGGGAAGGAGACGAACAGGACCCTCATCGCTCCCACCGCCCGTGCGGCGGACGGACGGACAGGGTGTGCCGGAAGACGTCGCGGGGGTCCCAGACGGCCTTGACGCGCTGCAGCCTGGCGTAGGCGTCCTTGTAGTAGAGCCGGTGCCAGGGCACGCCGGAGGTGTTCCAGCGGGCGTCGGCGGTGTCGATGTCCGGGTAGTTGATGTAGCAGCCGTCGCTGTCGCGGCCGGGTACCGGGACGCCGCCGGTGGTGGCGTACACGTCGCGGTAGAGCCGGCGCAGCCAGTCGACCGACTCGGCGTCGGCGTCGGGGTCCTGCCAGGTGTTCATGAACAGGGCCTTGAGGACGGAGTCGCGGTGGGTGGAGGCGGTCGCGTGCTCCGGCACGGTGTTGACCCGGCCGCCGAAGGACTGCAGGGAGATCGAGGCGGTGTCGTGCCGGTGGCCGGTGCTGTTGAGGTAGGTGTACAGCACGTCGGCCTGGTCCTCGCGCCAGGCCCGGCGCAGGTACGCCGACTTGATCTTCTGGCGGCCCACCTCGTAGTCCTGGGAGGCCGCGAGGTCCTGCGTGGCGGTGAGCCAGGGCTGCTCGGTGATCTCGGAGATCTGCGGGGAGCCTCCGACGCCGTCGGCGACGGCCTCGGCGTAGGCGCGCAGCAGCTTCTCGGCGTCCGGGCGGGTGCCGTCCATGTGCGCGAAGCTGACGGCGGCCGGGGTCGGTTCGGCGTCGGCGGAGGCGGGGCGCCCGTACATCACCAGGCCGCCGAAGAGACCGGCGTACGGCGAGTCGGCGTCGCTGTTGCGCTCGTGCCACAGGCCGTGGTTGCGCACCAGCCGGCGGAAGGAGGCGCGGTCCAGGCCCTCGCGCGGGACGTACACCATGCCGGACAGGACGGTGCCGGGCGGGCGGGGCAGCAGCCGGGACGGCTCGTCGCAGCCGCGCGGGGCGTCGGGCGAGCGGAACCAGTAGCGGGTGACGATGCCGAAGTTGCCGCCGCCACCGCCGGTGTGCGCCCACCACAGCTCACGGCGGAAGCCGCGGTCCTCGCGGGTGACGACGACGGCGTGGGCGCGGCCGCGGGCGTCGACGACCACCACCTCGACGGCGTAGAGGTGGTCGGCGGCGAGGCCGAAGGCGCGGGAGAGCGCGCCGTAGCCGCCGCCGGTGACGTGTCCGCCGAGGCCGACGGTGGCGCTGGCGCCGCCGGGCAGGGTGACGCCCCACCCGTAGTAGAGCTTCTTGTACACGTCCATCAGGCGGGCGCCGGCCTCCACCATGAAGGCGCGCCGCCGCGGGTCGTAGGTGACGGCGTCCATCGCGGCGAGGTCGACGACCACGCGGACGGCGGGGTCGCCGACGACGTTCTCGAAGCAGTGGCCGCCGCTGCGCACGGCGATCCGCTTGCCGGCGCGCACCGCGTCGCCGACGGCGTCGACGACGTCGGCGGTGGTGGTGGCGAGCCGGAAGGCGTCGGGGCGGGCGGTGAAGCGCTTGTTGCTGCCCCGGGTGGACAGGTCGGCGTAGCGCGGGTCGCCGGGGGTGACGGTGGCGGCGTCCCCCGCGGACGCCGCGGTGTCCTGGGCGGCGGCGGGCGCGACGCCGGCGGCGGTCAGGCCGGCGGCGGCGCCCGCGGTGAGGGAACCGGCGACGAAACGGCGGCGGCTGGGAACGGTCATCGTGCACCTTTCTCGGTGGCTCGGGCCCGGCGGCGGACCGGCTCGGGCGGGTCAGGCCGCGCTGAGGACGGCCGCCGAGTTGAAGCCGCCCCGGCCGCGGGCCAGGACGAGGGCGTGGCGGACGGTGGTCTCGCGGGGCGTGGTGACGAGGTCGACGGGGCAGTCGGCGGCGGGCCGCGCGGTGCCGGTGGTCGGCGGGATCACCTGGTCGCGCAGGGACAGCAGGGCCGCGGCGACGTCGAGGGAGGCGCCGCCGGCCAGCAGCCGGCCGGTCATCGACTTCGGCGCGGTGACCGGCACGCCCCGGGGGCCGAACAGGGCGGCGAGCGCCTCGGCCTCGGCGCGGTCGGCGGCGCGGGCGCCGGCGGCGTCGGCGAAGACCACGTCGACGTCGTCGGGGCGGACCCCGGCGTCGGCGAGGGCCAGCCGGGCGGCGTCGCCCAGGCGCGGGGTGCCGGGGCCGTCGAAGGTGGCCGCGTACCCGGTGAACGCGCCGTACACGCGGGCGTCGCGCGCGCGGGCGGCGGCGTCGCTCTCCAGGACGAACAGGGCGCCGCCCTCGCCGACGACGTGGCCGCACGCCTCGGCGTCGAACGGCAGGTAGGCGCGTGCGGGGTCGGTGACGCGGCTCAGCTCGCCCGCGGCGAGGTGGGCGGCCCAGCCCCACGGGCACAGCGCCGAGTCGACGCCGCCGGTGACCATGAGCCGGGCGCCCTTGCGGATCTGGCGCCGGGCGTGGGCGATCGCGTCCAGGCCGCCCGCCTGCTCGGCGACGACGACGCCGCTGGAGCCGCGCAGCCCGTGCCGGATGGAGATCTGGCCGGTGTTCACGGCGTAGAACCAGGCGAAGGACTGGTAGGCGCTGACGTGCTGCCCGCCCTTGGACCACAGGGCCTGCAGTTCGCGCTGCCCGAACTCGAAGCCGCCCGCGGAGGAGGCGGTGACCACGCCGGCGCCGTACTCCGGCAGGGCGTCGGGGTCGGTGCCGCAGTCGTCGAGGGCCTCCTTGGCGGCGGCCAGCGACAGCCGGGTGACCCGGTCGGTCTGCGGGAGCAGCCGGCTGGGCAGGTGCTCGGCGTCGACGAAGCCGGGGACCTCGCCGGCGATGCGCACCGGGTAGCGGGAGGCGTCGAAGCGGGTCACCTCGCGGATGCCGCTCTCGCCGCGCAGGGTCGCCGCCCACCACGCTTCGAGGCCCAGCCCGTTGGGGGCGGTGACGCCGATGCCGGTGACGACGGAGCCGGTGGTGGTGGGAGCGCTCGGCCGGGCGGCGGGGCGGTCCAGTGTCGCTGTGGTCATGCCGCCTCCTGAAGTCGCGGCCGGGTCAGGACGATGGCGCTCTGGAAGCCGCCGAAGCCGCTGCCGACGCTGAGCACGGTGTCGGTGCGCTGTTCGCGCGCGGTGAGCGGGGTGTAGTCGAGGTCGCAGGCCGGGTCGGCCTCGTGCAGGTTGGCCGTCGGCGGCACGGTGCCGTGCTCGATGGCCAGGGCGCTGGCGGCCACCTCCAGCGAGCCGATCGCGCCGAGCGAGTGGCCGATCATGGACTTGATGGAGCTGACGGGCACCCGGTGGGCGTGCTCGCCGAGGCTGCGCTTGAACGCGGCGGTCTCGTGCCGGTCGTTCTGCTTGGTGCCCGAGCCGTGGGCGTTGACGTAGTCGACGGCGGTGGGGTCCAGGCGGGCCTCGTCGAGCGCCGCGCGGATCGCCTCGGCCATCTCCACGCCGTCGGACTTCAGTCCGGTCATGTGGTACGCGTTGCTGCGCCCGGCGAAGCCGGCGATCTCGGCGTAGACGTGGGCGCCGCGCCGGCGGGCGTGCTCGAACTCCTCCAGGACCAGCACGGCCGAACCCTCGCCGAGGACGAAGCCGTTGCGGGAGCGGTCGAAGGGGCGCGAGGCGGTCTCCGGCTCGTCGTTGCGCGGGCTGGTCGCCTTGATGGCGTCGAAGCAGGCCACGGTGATCGGGGAGATCGGTGCCTCGGTGGCGCCGGTCACCATCACGTCGGCGCCGCCCTCGCGGATCAGGTCGACGGCGTGGCCGACGGAGTCCAGGCCGGAGGTGCAGCCGGTGGAGACCAGCGACACCGGTCCCTGGGCGCCGACCGCGCCGGCCACCTCGGCGGCGATGGAGCTGGGCACGAAGTAGTCGAAGAGGTGGGCGACGGCCCGGGTGTGGTCGACCTCCCAGGCGCTGCCGTTCTCGCTGACCACGCCGTACTCGTTGTCGAGGCCGGTGGTGCAGCCGACGGCGCTGCCGAGGGTGACGCCGGTGCGCACCGGGTCCAGGGCGCAGGTGAGTCCGCTGTCCTCGACCGCCTCCCGGGCGCTGACGAGGGCGAACTGGGCGGCGCGGTCGAGGCGGGCGGCTTCCGCCGGCCCGAATCCGTGGGCGGCGGGGTCGAAGTCCGCCTCGGCGGCGATGCGCGAGCGGAACGAGGACGCGTCGAACAGCGTGATGCCGCGCGTGGCGGTGCGGCCCGCGGTCAGCGTGTCCCAGAACGCCCGGGTGCCGATGCCGCCCGGGGCCACGACCCCGATGCCGGTGATGACGACCCGCCTCATCGGTTGTCCCTCACAGTTGTCCTCCAGATATGAGCCCGGGTAGGAGCCGAGTGCGCCGCATCGTGCGGCAGGCGCGGCCGATCAGTGGGGGTGCGTGCGGGCCGCGGACGAAGAAGTGGTCGCCGGGAACGGTGCGCCGCACCAGCCGGCCGGTGGTCCAGCGCGCCCAGCCGTCGAGCGACGGCGCGCCGACGACGGGGTCGTCCTGTCCTCCGACGGCCAGGACGGGTACCGGCAGCGGACCGTGCGCGCCGTCGGCGAGGGCGGCGGAGCGCAGGGCGGCGGCGAGTACGAGGTCGTCCCGGAGCACGGGCAGGACGGACCGGTGCCAGACGCTGCCGGGGTCGGCGAGGGCGCCGTCGGGCGCCGCACCGAGGTCGGCGACGAAACGCAGCAGCCGGTCGTCGGTGATGTCGCCGTCGTGGCGCACCGGCACGGTGTGCGGTGCCGGGCTGGCGCCGACGGCGAGGAGTCCGGGGGCCGGCAGCCCCCGGTCGATGAGCGCGCGGGCGAGGGTGTAGGCGATGATGCCGCCCAGGCTGTGCCCGTACAGCGCGTACGGGCGGCCGTCGGCCACCTCGTCGGCCAGCGGCCCGAGGAGGGTTGCGAGCAGTTCCTCGCGGGTTCTCGCCCGGGGTTCGCGGCGCCGGGTCTCCCGGCCGGGCAGCAGCACCGGCACCGTGGTGACGTCGGGACCCGTCCTGGCGCGCCAGTGCGCGAACCCGGATACGCCCGCCCCGGCGTGCGCGAAGCAGTACAGCGTGACCGGCGTACCGTCCCGCATGGTGTGTCGCACCTCCTCGGCCGCCGTGGGTGGGAGCGCATCGGCTGCGTCCGAGCCTCGCGGACGTGCCTGGAGCACGACTCGAATCGGCCACGGGCCCGGCCGGGGAGGGCGACGGGGGTTGGTCAGTAGCGGTAGTGGTCCGCCTTGTACGGGCCCTCGACCTGGACGCCGATGTACTCGGCCTGCTCCGGACGGAGCGTGGTCAGCTTGACGCCGAGAGAATCGAGGTGGAGGCGGGCGACCTTCTCGTCCAGGTGCTTGGGCAGCACGTAGACGTCGATCGGGTACGCGTCGGGCTTGGTGAACAGCTCGATCTGGGCCAGCGTCTGGTCCGCGAACGAGTTGGACATCACGAACGACGGGTGACCGGTCGCGTTGCCCAGGTTCAGCAGCCGGCCCTCGGACAGCACGATCAGGACCTTGCCGTCGGGGTAGGTCCAGGTGTGGACCTGCGGCTTGACCTCGTCCTTGACGATGCCGGGGGTCTTGGCCAGGCCGGCCATGTCGATCTCGTTGTCGAAGTGGCCGATGTTCCCGATGATCGCCTGGTGCTTCATCCTGGCCATGTCGGAGGCCATGATGATGTCCTTGTTGCCGGTCGTGGTGACGAAGATGTCGGCCTTGTCGACGACCTCGTCCAGCGTCGTGACCTGGTAGCCGTCCATCGCCGCCTGGAGGGCGCAGATCGGGTCGATCTCGGTGATGATGACGCGGGCGCCCTGGCCGCGCAGGGACTCCGCGCAGCCCTTGCCCACGTCGCCGTAGCCGCACACGACGGCGGTCTTGCCGCCGATGAGGACGTCGGTGGCCCGGTTGATGCCGTCGATCAGCGAGTGGCGGCAGCCGTACTTGTTGTCGAACTTCGACTTGGTGACCGCGTCGTTCACGTTGATCGCCGGGAACAGCAGGGTGCCGTCGCGGTGCATCTCGTACAGGCGGTGCACGCCCGTCGTGGTCTCCTCGGTCACGCCGCGGATGTCGGAGGCGATGGCGGTCCAGTCGAGCGTGCTCGCCTCGAGCAGGGCGCGTACGGCGGCGAGTTCCTCGTTCGCGGCCTCGGGCAGCTCGCCGGTCTTGCGGTACTCGACGCCCTTGTGGACGAGGAGGGTGGCGTCACCGCCGTCGTCCAGGATCATGTTCGGGCCGCCGGTCGGGCTGTCCGGCCAGGTCAGCGCCTGCTCCGTGCACCACCAGTACTCCTGGAGCGTCTCGCCCTTCCAGGCGAACACGGGGATGCCGGCGACGGCGACGGCGGCGGCGGCGTGGTCCTGGGTGGAGTAGATGTTGCAGGAGGCCCAGCGGACCTCGGCGCCCAGGGCGACGAGGGTCTCGATGAGGACGGCGGTCTGCACCGTCATGTGCAGGGAGCCGGTGATCCGGGCGCCGGCGAGGGGCCGGGCCTCGGCGTACTCCTCGCGGATCGCCATCAGGCCGGGCATCTCGTGCTCGGCGAGGGTGATCTCCTTGCGGCCGAACGCGGCCAGGGAGAGGTCGGCGACCTTGAAGTCCGTGAAGTCGCTGCGGTCAGTGGGCACTGAGGCTCCTGATGGTCTGGACGTTGCGGTGGATGTCGAGGGCGGCGGTGGACCGGTTGAGGGTGATGTAGTGCAGCCCGGGGGCGCCCTCGGCCAGGAGCCTTTCGGCCATGGCCGTGGCGTGGTCGACGCCGATCCGGTGCCCGGCGGACGGGTTGTCGCGGGCCCGTTCCAGGCGGTGGGCGAGGTCCTCGGGGAAGGCCGCGCCGGAGAGTTCGGCGAAGCGGCGGATCTGGCGGACGTCGGTGGCGGGCATGATCTCCGGGATGACCGGGGTGTCGCAGCCGGCCGCCGCCACCCGGTCGCGCAGCCGCAGGTAGTCCTCGACGTGGAAGAACATCTGGGTGATGGCGTAGTCGGCGCCGGCCCTGCACTTGGCGACGAAGTGCCGGACGTCGCTGTCCCAGTCCGGCGAGCGCGGGTGCCGTTCGGGGAACGCCGCGACGCCGATGGTGAAGTCGCCCAGGGAGCGGACGAGTTCGACCAGTTCCCGGGCGTGGGTGAAGCCGTCCGGGTGGGGGGTCCAGGGTCCGCCCGGGTCGCCGGGCGGGTCGCCGCGCAGTGCCAGTACGTCCCGGATGCCGGCGTCGGCGTACTGGCCGATGATCCGGCGCAGTTCGGCCACCGAGTGACCGACGGCGGTGAGGTGGGCGACGGGACGCAGCGTCGTCTCGGCGGCGATGCGCCGGGTGACGGCGATGGTCCGGTCCCGGGAGGATCCGCCCGCGCCGTAGGTGACGGACACGAAGTCGGGGCGCAGCGCCTCGACCCGGCGGATCGCCTCCCACAGGGTGCGTTCGCCCTTCTCCGTCTTGGGCGGGAAGAACTCGAAGGAGAAGGTCGTCATCGCCTGGCTCCCGTGTTGAAGTAACCGGCCTCCGGGTGGTGGACCACGATGGCGTCGGTGGACTGCTCGGGGTGGAGCTGGAACTCCTCCGACAGCTCGACGCCGATGCGCTCCGGCCGGAGCAGCTCGGCGATCTTGGCGCGGTCCTCCAGGTCCGGGCAGGCCGGGTAGCCCAGGGAGTAGCGGCAGCCCTGGTACTCGGTGCGCAGCATGCCGTCGAGCCCGTCCGGGTCGCCGCGGTGGATGCCGAGTTCGGCGCGGACGCGGGCGTGCCAGTACTCGGCGAGGGCCTCGGCGAGCTGGACGGACAGGCCGTGCAGTTCGAGGTAGTCGCGGTAGGCGTTGGCCTCGAACATGCGGGCCGTCTCCTCGCCGATGCGGGAGCCGACGGTGACGACCTGGAGGCCGACGACATCGGTCTCGCCGGACTCCTCCGGGCGGAAGAAGTCGGCCAGGCACAACCGCCGGCCGCGGCGCTGGCGCGGGAAGGTGAACCGGGTGCGCTCGCCGCCGCTGTCGTCCAGGATGATCAGGTCGTCGCCCTTGGAGACGCAGGGGAAGTAGCCGTGGACGACGGCGGCTTCGAGGACGTTGTCCGTCTGGAGCCGGTCGAGCAGGCCGCGCAGCCTGGGCCGGCCCTCGGTCTCGATCAGTTCCTTGGTCAGTCCCCACTGGCCGCGGAAGAGCGCGGTCTCGTCCAGCCAGGAGGCGTACTCCTTGAGCTGGATGCCCTTGACCACACGCGTGCCCCGGAACGGCGGTGTGGGCACCGGATTGTCCACGGCCACGTCGGAACGGACGCTGCCGTCTTCAGGGGGTTCCTCCAACGCGACGGTGGCCGCCTTGACGCGGCGTTGCTTCAGCTCGGGGAGTTTGGCGCCGGGCACACCGCGCTTGATGCCGATCAGGGCGTCCATCAGGCGCAGGCCCTCGAAGGCGTCGCGGGCGTAGCGGACCTCGCCGTCGTAGACCTCGTGGAGGTCCTGTTCGACGTAGGCGCGGGTGAGGGCGGCGCCGCCGAGGATGACGGGGTAGTCGGCGGCCAGGCCGCGCTGGTTGAGCTCCTCCAGGTTCTCCTTCATGATCACCGTGGACTTGACCAGGAGCCCGGACATGCCGATGACGTCGGCCCTGTGCTCGCCGGCCGCCTCCAGGATCGCGGAGACCGGCTGCTTGATGCCGAGGTTGACGACGTTGTAGCCGTTGTTGGACAGGATGATGTCGACGAGGTTCTTGCCGATGTCGTGGACGTCACCGCGGACCGTGGCCAGCACGATCGTGCCCTTGCCGTCGTCGTCGGTCTTCTCCATGTGCGGCTCCAGATGAGCCACCGCGGTCTTCATCACCTCGGCCGACTGGAGCACGAACGGCAGCTGCATCTGCCCGGAGCCGAACAGCTCACCGACGACCTTCATGCCGTCCAGCAGCGTGTCGTTGACGATGTCGAGTGCCGGACGCTCGGTCAGGGCCGCGTCCAGGTCGGCCTCCAGGCCGTTCTTCTCACCGTCGATGATGCGCCGCTTGAGCCGCTCCTCCAGCGGCAGCGCGGCCAGCTCCTCCGCCTTGGACACCCGCAGCGACTTCGCGGTGGCACCCTCGAACAGCTGCATCAGCTTCTGCAGCGGGTCGTAACCCTCACGGCGGCGGTCGTAGATCAGGTCCAGAGCCGTCTGCACCTGCTCCTCGTCGAACCGCGCAATCGGCAGGATCTTCGAGGCGTGCACGATCGCCGAATCCAGGCCCGCCTTCACGCACTCGTCCAGGAACACACTGTTGAGCAGGATGCGGGCGGCCGGGTTCAGACCGAAGGAGATGTTCGACAGACCCAGCGTGGTCTGCACGTCCGGATGCCGCTTCTTCAGCTCCCGGATGCCCTCGATCGTCGCGATGCCGTCCTTGCGGGACTCCTCCTGCCCGGTGCAGATGGTGAACGTCAGACAGTCCACGAGGATGTCCGACTCGTGGATGCCCCAGTTCCCGGTCAGGTCGGCGATCAGCCGCTCGGCGATCTCCACCTTCTTCTCCGCCGTACGGGCCTGGCCCTCCTCGTCGATGGTCAGCGCGATCAGCGCCGCGCCATGCTCCCGCGCCAGCGCGGTGACCTTCGCGAACCGGGACTGCGGACCCGCACCGTCCTCGTAGTTCACCGAGTTGATCACCGCACGGCCGCCGAGCTTCTCCAGACCGGCCCGGACGACGTCGACCTCGGTGGAGTCCAGCACGATGGGCAGCGTCGACGCGGTCGCGAACCGGCCCGCCAGCTCCTCCATGTCGGCCACGCCGTCCCGGCCCACGTAGTCCACGCACAGGTCCAGCATGTGCGCGCCCTCGCGGATCTGGTCCCGGGCCATCTCCACACAGTCGTCCCAGCGGCCCTCCAGCATCGCCTCACGGAACTTCTTCGACCCGTTCGCGTTCGTCCGCTCACCGATCGCCAGATACGACGTGTCCTGCCGGAACGGCACCGACTGGTACAGCGACGCCGCACCCGGTTCCGGACGCGGGTTCCGCTCCACCGGGGCCATGCCCCTCACCCGTTCCACGACCTGCCGCAGGTGCTCCGGCGTCGTCCCGCAGCAGCCGCCCACCAGGGACAGCCCGTACTCCCGGACAAACGTCTCCTGCGCGTCCGCCAGTCCCTCGGGGCCGAGCGGGAAGTGCGCGCCGTCCTTGGTGAGGACGGGCAGGCCGGCGTTGGGCATGCACATCAGCGGGATGCGGGAGTGGCGGGCGAGGTGGCGCAGGTGCTCGGTCATCTCGGCCGGTCCGGTGGAGCAGTTGAGACCGATCATGTCGATGCCCAGCGGCTCCAGGACGGTGAGCGCGGCGCCGATCTCCGAGCCGAGCAGCATCGTGCCGGTCGTCTCGAAGGCGAGGGAACAGATCAGCGGCAGTCGTACGCCGAGGGCGTCCATGGCACGGCGGGCTCCGACGAGAGCCGCCTTGGTCTGGAGGAGGTCCTGGGTGGTCTCCACCAGCAGCGCGTCCGCGCCGCCCGCGACGAGGCCCTCGGCGTTCCGGGTGAAGCCGTCCCGCAGGGCGCGGTAGCCGATGTGGCCGAGCGTCGGCAGCTTGGTGCCGGGGCCGATGGAGCCCAGCACCCAGCGCTGCCGTCCGTCCTCGGCGGCGAACGCGTCGGCGGTCTCGCGGGCGATCCGGGCGCCGGCCTCGGACAGCTCGTGGACGCGGTCGGCGATGTCGTACTCGCCGAGGGCGCTGAGGTTGGCGCCGAAGGTGTTGGTCTCCACGCAGTCCACGCCGGCGGCGAAGTACTCCTCGTGCACCGAGCGGACGATGTCCGGGCGGGTGACGTTGAGGACCTCGTTGCAGCCCTCCAGCTGCTGGAAGTCGTCCAGCGTCGGGTTCTGCGCCTGGAGCATGGTGCCCATCGCCCCGTCGGCGACCACCACGCGGGTGGCGAGGGCCTCACGCAGGGCGGCGACCCGGGCGGTGGCGGTCATCGGACGCCCTCCAGGTGCGGGGCGAGGGACCGGGCCGCGTCGGCGCCGTAGGCGCGGGTGAGGTGGCCGAGCAGGGTCTGCCGGTCGGGCTCGTAGGTCTGCGGGCCGATGGCGGCCAGGGACAGTGCGGCCAGCGCGCAGCCGAGGCGGGCGGCGGGGGTCACCGGCAGGCCCCGGTCGGTGGCGGCGAGGAACCCGGCGCGGAAGGCGTCTCCCACGCCGGTGGGGTCGGCCACGGGGACGTCGGGGATCGCGGACACCGTCACGTCGAGGCCGTCGGCGGCGCGGCGGATGCGGACGCCGCCCGCGCCCAGGGTGGTGACCCAGGCGCCGACCCGGTCCAGCACGTCGGCGTCGCGCCAGCCGGTCCGCTCCTGGAGCAGCGCGGCCTCGTACTCGTTGGTGAACAGCCAGCGGGCGCCGTCCACCAGTTCGCGTGCCTCGCCGCCGTCGAGCCGCGCCAGTTGCTGGGAGGGGTCGGCGGCGAACGGGACGTCCCGCTCGCGGCACTGGCGGGTGTGGCGCACCATCGCCGCCGGGTCGTTGGGGCCGACGACGACCAGCCCCAGCTCGTCCGGGCGGACCGGCAGCCGGGTCAGGTCGATGTCGCGGGCCTGGGACATGGCGCCCGCGTAGAAGGCGGCGATCTGGTTGTTGTCGGCGTCGGTGGTGCACATGAAGCGGGCGGTGTGCCGCTCGGCGGACACCAGGACCCCGCCGGTGTCGACGCCGTGCTCCTTGAGCCACACCTCGTACTCGGCGAAGTCGCTGCCGACGGCACCGACGAGCAGGGGGTGCAGGCCGAGGCGGCCGAGCCCGTAGGCGATGTTGGCGGCGACGCCTCCCCTGCGTACCTCGAGGCGGTCCACCAGGAAGGACAGTGAGACGTGGGCCAGCCGGTCAGGGATCAGCTGATCCGCGAACCGGCCGGGAAAGACCGTCAGATGGTCGGTGGCGACGGATCCGGTCACCGCGATACGCACGTGGGCACTCCCGTCGAGCTCGGCGGTCCGGCTCAGAGCCCGGCCGCGGCCTTGAGCTGGGCGGCGCGGTCGGTGCGCTCCCAGGTGAAGTCGGGCAGTTCGCGGCCGAAGTGGCCGTAGGCGGCGGTCTGGGCGTAGACCGGGCGCAGCAGGTCCAGGTCGCGGATGACGGCGGCCGGGCGCAGGTCGAAGACCTGCTCGATGGCCTGCTCGATGCGTTCCTGGGCGACCTTGCCGGTGCCGAAGGTCTCCACGAACAGGCCGACGGGCTCGGCCTTGCCGATCGCGTAGGCGACCTGGACCTCGCAGCGGGAGGCGAGGCCCGCGGCGACGACGTTCTTGGCGACCCAGCGCATCGCGTACGCGGCGGAGCGGTCGACCTTGGACGGGTCCTTGCCGGAGAAGGCACCGCCGCCGTGGCGGGCCATGCCGCCGTAGGTGTCGATGATGATCTTGCGGCCGGTGAGGCCGGCGTCGCCCATCGGGCCGCCGATCTCGAACCGGCCGGTGGGGTTGACCAGCAGCCGGTAGTCGTCCGCCGCCAGCTTGATGCCGTCGTCGGCGAGGCGGGCGAGGACGTGCTCGACGACGTGCTCGCGGATGTCGGGGGCCAGCAGGCCCTCCAGGTCGATGTCGCTCGCGTGCTGCGTGGAGACGACGACCGTGTCCAGGCGGACGGGCGTGCTGCCCAGGTACTCGATGGTGACCTGAGTCTTGCCGTCGGGCCGCAGGTAGGGCACGGTGCCGTCCTTGCGGACCTCGGTGAGGCGCCGGGACAGGCGGTGCGCCAGCTCGATCGGCAGCGGCATCAGGGTCGGGGTCTCGTCGGTCGCGTAGCCGAACATGATGCCCTGGTCGCCGGCGCCCTGCCGGTCCAGCTCGTCCTCGTCGCCCTCGACCCGGTTCTCGTAGGCCGTGTCGACGCCCTGCGCGATGTCCGGGGACTGCGCGCCGATCGAGACCGAGACGCCGCAGGATGCGCCGTCGAAGCCCTTGGCGGAGGAGTCGTAGCCGATGTCCAGGATCGTCTCCCGCACCAGCTGGGCGATCGGCGCGTACGCCTTGGTGGTGACCTCGCCGGCGACGTGCACCTGGCCGGTGGTGATCAGGGTCTCGACGGCGACGCGGGAGGCGGGGTCCTCGCGCAGCAACGCGTCGAGGATGGTGTCGCTGATCCGGTCGGCGATCTTGTCGGGGTGGCCCTCGGTGACGGACTCCGAGGTGAACAGGCGACTGGACATGACTCTCCAGGGGCAGGGGCCGGGTGGGCTGGTGGCCGGGGCGGGTCAGGCTGCTGCGGAGGTGCGGGCGTGGCGGCTCGCCGGGCGGACCAGGCCGAGCCTGGCGCGCAGGGTGGGGCCCGAGGTGGCGGTGCGCGGTTCGGTGGCGGCGCCCGCCGCCGGGACGGTGCCCAGCTCCCGGGGCAGGCCCAGGGAGGGGCTGTCGGGCGCGGTGACGTCCGCGACGAGGCCGTCGGCCGCGGTACCGGCGAGCAGGGCGCGGGCGTCGGCGCCGGACGGCAGCGCGCACAGCACCTTGGCGAGGGGCGCGCCGTGCCTCAGCTCCCGTACGGTGCCGGGGCCGTGCTCGGTGCCGAGCAGCACCAGGTCGGCGTGGCGGGCCGGCGCGGGGTCGGTGACGGCGACGACCGGGTGGCCCTGGGGCGGGCGGGCGACGTTCAGCGGGCCGGCCACGTCGAAGTGACGGCCCTTGTGGTCGAGGCGGTGGATGCCGTCGAGCCGCCAGTACAGGCCGTCGGCGCGGTCGTGCACGAAGGCGTCGTCGTCGAAGCTGTCCCACAGGCCGCGGGCCACCTCGATCAGCTCGGCGGTGCGGCCGTCGGCGTCGGCGGGCCCGGCCAGCCAGCCGGTGCGGCCGTGGGCGAGGTGGTCGAGTGAGGCGGTGATGCGGGCCACGTGGTAGGGGGCCTGGTCGGCGGGGAGCGGGGCGGTGATCAGGCCGATCCGGTCGGTGGCGGCGGCCACGGCGGCGGCCAGGGTGGTCGCCTCGAACCGGGCCCGGGTGCCGTCGGCGCCGGCCCCGTCGTCGAGGACGACGGCGTCGAACCCTGCGGTCTCGGCGGCCCGCACAAGCCGCAGCACGTCCGCGAGGGAGGGCGGCGCGGTGGGGCCGTGGGCGGGGATCCGGCCGATCAGGAGCGGGGCGGTCATGCGGCGGCACCTGCCTCGGTGGTCGTCGTGGACGGTTGGATGCCGAGGTTCTCGCGCAGCGTGCCGCCCTCATAGGAGGTGCGGTACAGGCCCCGGCGCTGGAGCTCGGGGACCACGTGGTCGACGAAGTCGTCGGCGGAGCCCGGCAGGTACGGGAAGTCGATGTTGAAGCCGTCCGCGCCGCGCCCGGTGAACCAGCTCTCCATGTGGTCGGCGATCTGCTCCGGCGTGCCGGCGACGATGTCGCCCATCAGGCGCAGCGCCAGCTGCCGGATGCTCAGGTTCTCGCGCCGGGCGAGGCCGACGAGGCGTTCGGTCGTCGACTGGGACTGGTTGGTGTACGGGATGTCGGGGACGGGTCCGTCGATCGGGTGCGCGCTCAGGTCGACGTCGCCGAGGAAGTCCTGCAGGGTGCGCAGGGCCACGTGGTCGTGGGTGAGGTCCTGCAGTTCCGCCAGGCGCTGCCGCGCCTCCGCCTCGGTGGCCGCGACGATCGGTGCGAGGGTCGGCCAGACCAGGACCTTCTCGGGGTCGCGGCCGTGTCCGGCGACGCGCTTCTTGAGGTCGGCGTAGAAGTCCTGGGCGTCGGAGAGGGCGTTGTGCCGGGTGAAGATCACCTCGGCGTGGCGGGCGGCGAACTCGCGTCCCACCGGGGAGGAGCCGGCCTGGATGATCACGGGGCGGCCCTGCGGCGGGCGTTGGAGGCCCAGTGGGCCGGGCACGTCGAAGTGCTCGCCGCGGTGGCCGAGGGGCTGCTCGCCGGAGTCCCACAGCCGCTTGACGACGTCGATGAACTCCTCGGCGCGGGCGTAGCGCAGGCCGTGTTCCAGGTGCTCGGGGAAGCCGAAGTTGACGGACTCCCAGGGGGCGGCGGAGGTGACGACGTTCCAGCCGGCCCGGCCGCCGCTGAGGTGGTCCAGGGAGGCGAACCGGCGGGCTACGTGGGCGGGTTCGTTGTAGGTGGTGGTGGCCGTGGCGCACAGTCCGATGTGCTCGGTGGCGGCGGCGTACGCGGCGAGCAGGGTCAGCGGCTCGAAGTGCTCGGTGCGCGAGGTGCGGCACAGCGAGTCCAGGCGGGTTCCCCACACGGCGACGATGTCGGCGATGAACACCGCGTCGAACAACCCGCGTTCGAGGGTCTGGGCGTTGCGGCGGTGGAAGGCGAGGTCGAGCTGGGCGTCCGCCTGGGTGGCCGGGTGGCGCCAGGCGGCCACGTGGCCGCCCGGCCCGTCGATGATGCCGGCCAGGGTGATGCGCCGGCGCGGGGTGGTCATGGTGGGTGCTCTCCTCGGGTCAGTTCGTGAGCGCGGACGCCAGGATCCGGGCGAGGCTGCGGACGTTGTCGCCGGTCAGCATGGTCACGTGGTTGCCGGGGACGACGCGGATGGCGAGGTCTGCGACGTGGTCCTCCCAGCCGAGGCCGGGGCGGTGGTGGAAGCGGTCGCTCTCGTCGTAGGAGGCGCCCTTGCCGAAGCCGGTGTCGCCGGCCCGCAGCACCGCGACCGGGCCCGAGTAGGGACGCGGGCGGTAGCGCTGTACGGCCTCGACGCTGATCCGCATCAGCTCCACCGGGTCGCCGCCGCCGTCGCCGCGCATCCAGTCGGCGATCTGCGCGAGTTCGGCGAGGTAGGCGGCGGCACCGTCGGGTTCGGCGGTGGGGTCGGCGGACTCGGCGGGTTCGGCGGTCTCGGCGTCCTCGGGGGCGACGTCCTCGGGGGCCGTGCCGGCCGCGGGCGTCGCCGGCCGCGCCCGGTCTTCGGCGACGTCCCTGAGCTGCCGGGCGAAGGAGCCCTCCGCGTCGGCGTCGGTGAGGTCGCCGTCGGGGGCGCCCGCGTCGACCATCACCACCAGCGGTGGCCGGCCGCCTTCGGCGGTGATCAGGCGGGCCATCTCGTAGGCGAGGACGCCGCCGCCGGAGAAGCCGCCGAGCACGATGCGCTCCCCCTGGTCCAGGGCGGGGCGCAGCGCCTCCACGTACTTCTCGGCGCTCTCCTCGACGGACAGGTACGACGGCTCGGGGTCCTCGGTGCGGGGGTCGCGGATGCCTACGAGGGCGTGCGGCCCGGTGTACTCGCGGGCGAGCTGCGCGTAACAGGCGACCTGGCCGCCGGGCGGGTGGACGAGGTAGAGGGTGCCGGTGCCGGGGCGGTCGGCGGGCCGCAGCGGGACCAGGACGGAGCCGGTGCCGTCCGGGCCGTCCTCGGGGGCCGGTCCGGCCAGCAGCGCGGCCAGTTGTCCGGCGCGGGGGTGGGCGAGCAGGTCGTCCAGGCGCAGGGTCCGGCCGGTGCGCCGGGCCAGCTCGCGCAGCAGGCGCACGGCGAGCAGGGAGTGGCCGCCCGCGTCGAAGAAGTGGGTGCCGGGGGCGACGTCGCCGGTGCCGAACACCGCCTGCCAGGCCTCCTTGACCAGGCCGGTCTCGGGGCCGTCGGGCCATGCCGTGTCGCCGTCGCCGGCGTCGGCGCCGTCCGGCTCGGGCGCGTCGCCCATGCGAACCGGCGGGTCGTCGTCGATCGCGGCCAGCACGTCGGTCACGGTCGCCGAGCCGCCCGCCAGGTCGGGCAGTTCGCGCAGCAGCCGGGCGCACTGGCCGACCAGCCGCGCCGCGTCCTCGTCGGCGAGCCGGGTGCGGTCGTGGACGGCGGCCAGGACCAGGCTGCCGTCGACGTCCCGGTAGGCGAGCAGGGTGACCGGGAACGCGGTCTGCGAGCCGGCCGCGTCGGGCAGTTCGACGCTGATGCCCTGCGCGGCGAGCGCGGTGCTCAGGTCGTCGGAGCCGCGCGGGTAGTTCTCGAAGACGATGAGGCTCTCGACGAGCTTCTCGTCGGCGCGGCGTCCGCTCCACTGGTGGATCTGCCCGGTGGACACCCACTCGTAGGCGGCCATGTCCAGGGCCTGGTCGCGCAGTTCGGTCAGCAGCCGGGTCACGGCCCCGTCCGGGTCGACCCGGATGGTCATGGGCAGCGAGTTCATCAGCAGGCCGGGCAGCCGCTCGACGGACTCCAGGGCGATCCCGCGGCCGGAGACGGTGACGCCGAAGCCGACCGGGGCGGGTCCGGAGGTGACGCCGGCCCGGTACAGCAGCAGCGCCCACACCGCCTGGAGCGCGGTGGACTCGGTGGCCGCGCTGGACGCCGCCCAGGAGCGCAGCCGGTCGGCCTGTGCGGCGGCGATGCGGGCCTCGGCCCGGCCGGACCCCGTCAGGCCGGTCGCCGGGCCGGGGATCGCGGGCCGCACCAGCGGGGTGGCGTCGGGGACCGCCGAGGACCAGAACTCGCGGGCGGGCGCGGTGTCCTGGCCGGCCAGCCAGCGGGCGTAGTCGCGGATGTCCGGGCGCCGTTCGCCGCCCGGCAGCAGGCCACCGGAGAGGTAGGCCCGGTAGAACTCCTGGAGCAGGACGGACACGCTCCAGCCGTCCAGCAGCACGTGGTGGAAGGTGAGCAGGATCCGTGCGGAGGCCGGGCCGCCGTCCACGGGCTCCGGTTCGTCGAGCACGTTGACCCGCAGCAGGCCGGGGCCGCGCAGGTCGAAGCCGCGCAGCCGGTCCCTCTCCCGCAGCTCCTCGAAGCCCACCGAGCCGGCCGGGTGCCGCACCACCTCGGCGCGGACGTGCTCGTGCAGCACCAGGCAGGGTTCCGCCTCCCAGTCGAAGGAGGCGCGCAGGACGGTCTCCCGGTCGAACACCGACTGCCAGGCCGCGGTGAACCGGTCGGTGTCCAGGGGGCCGTGCCAGCGCCAGAACAGCTGCTCGACGTAGCGGCCGGTGCCGCGGTGGGCGAGCGCGTCGAGGAGCAGGCCGTGCTGCTGCGGGGTGACCGGCACGGTGACCGGGCGCCCGTCCGCCGCCGCGGGGTGGGCCGGGGCCGGCAGGGCGGCCGGGCGGGGGCGCGGCGCCGGGGCGCCGGTGCCCGGCGCGGGGATCTCGGCGGGGGCGACGGCGGCCGGGTCGGCGCCCGCCAGGGTGGCCAGCACCCAGGCCATCTGGGCCACGAGCGCGTCCACGCCGGCCTCGTCCACGCCGTCGGCGGGGCTCGGCACCCAGGTCAGGCCCATGCGCAGGCGACCGCCGTGGACGATGCCGTAGACCTCGATGCCGTACACCCGCTCGCAGCGGGCGGAGTGCTCGCGCGGGATCGGCCGCTGGGACATGGCGAAACCGCCGGACGGGCTCAACTGGTCGGCCTGTCCGTAGTAGTTGAAGCAGACCAGGGCCGGCGGCAGCTCGCGCAGCAGCTCGCGCAGGGCCGCGTCCGGGGAGAACTCCCGGCAGGCGCCGAAGCCGACCCCGCCCTCGGGCACCGCGGTCAGGCCGGCGCCGACGGCGGCGAGGTAGCGGTCGGGCGGCAGCGCGCGGTCGGCGCCGAGCACCACGGGGTGGATGGAGGTGAACCAGCCGACCGTGCGGAACAGGTCGTCGCGGCCGTGCCGGCCGTGCGTCTCCACGTCGAAGGTCACCGTGCGGGTGCCCCGCCAGCGGGCCAGGGCCTGCGCGAACGCGCCGGCCATGACCTGGTGCACCTCCAGGCCCAGGCGGGCGGGCAGCGGGCCGATCAGCCGGGCGGTCGCCTCGGGGTCGAGGGAGAACTCGACGCGGCGGATGTGCTCCTCGTCCGGCGCGGGCGTGGTCAGCAGCAGGGTGTGCGCCGACTCGCGGGCGGCGGCGACGCCGCGCCAGTGGTCCGCCTCGCCGTCCCGGGCCGCGACGGCGGGCAGCGAGGCCACCCAGTCCTCGTAGCGGCAGGCCTCGGCGGGCAGCGCGGGCAGCACACCGCCGGCCAGCGCGGTCAGGGCGTGCTCCAGGTCCTCCAGCAGGATGCGCCAGGAGACGCCGTCGACGACCAGGTGGTGGACGGCGATCAACAGGTGCGCGGGCGCCGCCGGCGAGCGCCGGTCGTGCACCAGCACGGCCCGTACGTGGACGCCCTCGAGCGGGTCGAGGCTGCGTTCGGTGTCCTCCAGGGCGCGGTCGAAGTCGGCCTCCTCGGCGATGTCCCGCTCCCACAGGACCTCCTGCGGCGGGTACGCGGCGAAGGGCTCGGCGGCGACCATCAGACGGCCGGACGCGTCGGAGGTGTCGCCGTCGGGGTCGGGGTCGAACCGTGCGGACAGCGCCGGGTGCGCGGCGACCACGGCCTGCAGGGCCAGGCGCAGCGTCGTGGGGTCGACGGCGCGGCTCAGTTCCAGCAGCACCGACTGGTTCCACTGGTGGAGGTCGGTCCTGATGTGCCGGAAGAACCAGGCCTGGACCGGGGCGAGCGGGGTGGCCCGCCCGGCGGGCGCGGGCGGTGCGGGCTGCGCGGCCCGGGGGCCGTCCGGTCCGCCCTGCTCGGCGCCGCCGCCGAGGTGGGCGGCGAGGTCGGCGAGGACGGGGTGGCGGTAGATGTCGCGCAGGGCCAGGGCGAATCCCTCGCGGCGCAGCCGCGACACCATCTGCATGGCGAGGATGGAGTCGCCGCCCGCCTCGAAGAACTGCGCGTCGTCGCCGGCCTCGCCGAGGAGGTCGGCCCACACGGTGCGCACGGCCTGGAGGGTGCGGGCGGAGGGCTCGGCGGGCGCGATGGGCGCGGGCGCGGTGGGCTCGGTGGACTCGGTGGGCTCGGCCGGCTCGGTGGGCTCGGTGGGAGCCGGTGCGGAGGGTTCGGCGGGAGCCGGTGCGGGGGCGGGTTCGGAGACGTTCGGCTCGGGCGCGGACGCCCGGGCCGTCTCCACGCCCGGCTCCGGACCCGCTCCGGTCGCGTCCGGCTCGCGGGAGGTCAGCGCCGCCAGGGCGCGGCGGTCGGTCTTGCCGTTGGGGAGCAGGGGGATGTGCGGCACCGGGTGGAAGTGTGCCGGGATCATGTGGGAGGGCAGCCGGGTCGCCAGGGCGGCGCGCAGCCCGGCGGCCGGCGTGTCCGTCACCACGTGGGCGACGATCTGCAGGCTGCCGCGGGCGTGCCGGGCCACCTGGACGGCGGCGTCCCGCACGCCCGGAAGTGCCACGAGCGCGGCGCGCACCTCGCCGAGCTCGACCCGGTTGCCGTTGATCTTCACCTGGTCGTCGAGGCGGCCCAGGTGGGTGAGCGTGCCGTCGGGCAGCAGCCGGACCAGGTCGCCGGTGCGGTAGGCGGTGTCCGTGCGGTCGCCGAGCCGGAGCGTGCGGTAGCGGTCGGCGGTGCGCTCGGGGTCGCCGACATAGCCGTCGGAGACCGTGCCGCCGCCGATCCACAGCTCGCCGGGGGCGCCCGGGGGCAGCGGCCGCAGGTCGTCGTCGAGGACGTGGCAGCGGATGTTGTCGAAGGGCACGCCGATCGGCACCTCGGCCCGCCGGGTCCAGAACGCGCCGTCGCCGCGGCTCCAGGAGAACACCGTCGAGTACGACGTCTCGGTCGGCCCGTAGGCGTTGTGCAGCCGTGCCGGGTGGGCGGCCTCGAAGGCGGCGCGCAGCTCGTTGGGCAGCGACTCGCCGGTCGACACCACCGTGCGCAGGGTGCGGTTGGCGCCGAACGCCTCGGCCTGAAGCAGCAGCCGCAGCTGGGACGGTACGGCGTGCAGCAGGGTGACCCCGTGCCGGTCCAGGGTCTCGGCGAGCAGGTCGGGGTCGCGCTCGGCGTCCGGCGGGGCGACGACCAGGCGGGCGCCGGACACCAGGGCGACGAGCATCTCGTGGGCGCTGACGTCGAAGGTGAAGGGCGCCTTGAGCAGCACGGCGTCGTCGGGGCCGATGCCGAAGTGCCGGATCGCGGCCAGGACGTCGGTGACCAGGGCGCGGTGGCTGAGCTGGACGCCCTTGGGCAGACCGGTGGAGCCGGAGGTGTACAGCACGTGCAGGGCGTCGGCGCCGGCGGGGCCGGGCTGCCCGGCGTGGCCGCCGGGTACCGCCAGGTCCGCGAGGAGGACCTGCCGGGGGCCGGGCGGGCAGGCCTCGGCCGTGCCGGGGTCGACCACGGCGAGCCGCATGCCGCTGCTGTCGGCGATGTGCCGGCGGCGCGCCTCGGGGTGGGCGGCGTCCAGCGGGACGTAGGCGGCGCCGGTGCGCAGCACGGCGAGCATCGCGGCGACCGCGTCGGCGCTGCGCGGCAGCAGGATGCCGACCCGGTCGCCGGCCCGTACGCCCGCCCGCTCCAGGCCGGCGGCGAAGGCGTCGATACGGGCGCCCAGTTCGCGGTGGCTCCAGCGCACGTCGCCGAACTCCACGGCGGTGGCGTCGCCGCGGTCGGCGGCGCGCTCGCGCAGCAGGGTGTCGATGTCCGTGTCGGGGATCGGGTGGTCGGTGGCGTTGAGGAAGTCCAGTGTGGCGCGGGCGCGCGGGCCGAGGCCGTCCAGTCCGGCGACGGGCTGCTCCGGGTCGGCGACGAGCTGGGCGGCGAGGGTGGCGACGTGCTCGGTGAACGCTTCGGCCGTGGCCGCCTCCAGGCGGGTCGCGTCGTACTTGAGCCGGCCGTGCAGCCGGCCCTCGCCCTCGTACAGCTCCAGGGTGAGCAGGCCGAGGCCGGGGGTGTGCACGTCCTGGCGCCAGTGGGCGCGCACTCCGCCGCGCAGGGTGACGCCGTCGGTGGCGGCGGCGGTGGCGTCGGCCCAGCTGTGCAGCACGAAGGTGCAGTTGAACACCGACGGGTCGGTGCCGTCCGGCGCGAGCCTGGCGATCCGCGGGAACGGCAGCCCGGCGTGGTCGACGGCACGGGCCAGTTCCCGCTGGACGGCGGTGACGTAGCCGGCCGAGGTCAGGCCGGGGGCGCGGTCCGGGGCGCGGACGAGCAGGGTGCGCACGAAGTAGCCGACGGTGCGGTCGAACCGGGGGTCGGTGCGGGCGCCGAGCGGGACACCGACGGTGGGCGCGTCCTGGCGGCCGTAGGTGGCCAGGGCCTTGAGGTAGGCGGCCAGCAGTACGGCGGCGGCGCCGGCGCGGTGGGCCCGGGAGAAGGCGCGGACGCGGTCCCACAGACCGGCGTCGAGTTCCAGGGGGACGGCCGCCTCGCGCGGGGGTCCGTCGCCGCCGGGGACGTCGAGCGGGAAGTCGACGGTGAGGTCGGCTCCGTCGAGCCGCTCCCGCCAGTACGCCTCGGCGGCCTCCGCGCCGGTGGCGGCCTCGGCGGCACGGTCGGCGACGTAGGCGTCGAAGCCTGCCTGCGGGGCGGGGCCGGGCACCTCGCCGCGGTCGTAGGCGGCGAGCAGGTCGGCGAGGAGGATGCCGGTGGACTCGCCGTCGACGACGAGGTGGTGGACGACGAGCAGGAGGGTGTGGCGGTCGGGGCCGTGCGCGACCAGCACGGCCCGCAGGACGCCGTCGCGCTCCAGGTCCAGTTCCCGGCGGGCCTCGGCGGCCACGGCCTCGGCGGGCCAGGTGCCGTCGGGACCGGGGCTCGCGGTGCGCCGGTCCAGCCGCGGAGCGCGGCCGGGGTCCAGGTCGAGGGCGGGCAGGCCGTCGCCGTACGCGTCGTCGACGAACCGAGCGGACAGCAGGGGGTGGCGGGTGACGAGCCGCGCGAGGGCCGTCTCCAGGGCGGTCGCGTCGAGCGGACCGGTGAGGTCGACGGCGAGCGGCACGTTGTAGGGCGAGGCGCCGGGATCGGCGCGGTGCTGGAGCAGCAGGCCCAGCTGGTCCTCGGTCAGCGGCAGCCGCCGCGCCTGGTCCGCCCCGCGTCCGGCGGTCGCGGAGGGCTGCTCGCCTGGCGGGTGGAGCTTGGTCATCGGGTGTCTCCTGGGTCGGATCCGAGGCCTCGGCCCGGGGTGCGCGTCCGGGGCGAGCGTGCCGGGCTGCTCTTGCGCGGTGCTGACGGGGGGCTGACGTGGGGTTTCGTGCGGGGCCCTCAGGGCGGGGCCCTTGGGGCGGGTCGCTCGGGCGGGTCGCTCGGGGCGGGAGCGCGGGCCGGGGTTCGAGGGGTGCTCGGCGTCTCGGCTGGGCGGGGGGGCGTTGCGCGGCCCGGCGTGGCGGGGTGCCGCTGCGCCCACCCGTGCCGCCCCAGCGGCACGACTGCCCGCAGCTGCGGTGGCTGCGGCAGCTGCGGTGGCTGCGGTGGCTGCCATGGCTGCCATGGCTGCGGTGGCTGCCGTGGTCAGGGGGTACGGGAAGCGATGAAGGACTTGAGGCGGTCGAGGCCCTCGGTGAGGTCGGGTTCCGTCAGGACGCTGTAGGACAGGCGGAGCTGGTTCAGGCCGCCGGTGCCGGCGTAGAAGTGGTACATCGGCGTCCACAGCACGCCGAACCGCTCGGCCGACTCCTCCAGCGCCGCCTCGTCCGCGGCGAACGGCACGGTGACCACCGCGAACAGCCCGCCCTCGGGGGCGTTCCAGCTCACCGGGCCGCCGCGCGGGAAGCGTGCCGCCAGACCGTCCAGCACCGTGCGCAGGTTGCGGCGGTAGACCGCGGCCTCGCGGGCGCAGGCGCGCTCCATGCTGCACCCGTTCTCCAGCAGCAGTCCGCCGATCGCGGCCTGGGCGACGCTGGAGGTGTTGAGGGTGACCATGCTCTTGACCTTGGCGAGCTGGTCGGTGAGCGTGCCGCCCTCGGCCACCGGCTGCCCGGCGACGACGTAGCCGATCCGCGCGCCGGGGTAGGCGGTCTTGGCGAACGACCCGATGTACACCACGCGCCCGGAGCGGTCCAGGGACTTCAGGGTCGGCGGCCGGCCGGAGCCGTCGTGGAACATCGAGTACGGGTTGTCCTCGACGACGAGCAGATCGTGCGCGTCGGCCACGCGCAGCAGCTCCCGGCGGGCCGCCTCGGGCATCCGGGCGCCGCCGGGGTTGGAGAAGTCGGGCACGACGTACAGGGCGCGGGGGCGCAGCCCGGCCGCGCGGGCCTCGTCGGCGGCGCGGCCCACGGCGGCCGGGTCGAGCCCCGCGGGTCCCTCGGGCACCGGCCGCACCCGGGTCTCGGTGAGCCGGGCGGCGCCGGTGAAACCGACGTAGGTGGGCGCGGCGGCCAGCACGACGTCGCGTTCGTCGCGGCGCAGGGCGCGCAGCACCAGGACCATGGCCTCCTGGCAGCCGGAGGTGACGAGGACGTCGTCCCCGTCGGCGGTGATGCCCTCGTCGACGGCGAGGTGACGGGCTATCAGGTCGCCGACGATGCCCTTGGTCGCCCCGTACTGGAACAGGGTGCGCCGCACGCCCCGCTCGTCCATGCCCCGCTCGGTCTCGAGGTGCCGGGCGAACAGGCGCAGGTGGCGGTGGAGGGCCTCGGTGTCGAAGTAGCCCTCGTAGGGGCGGCCGGCGGCGAAGGACACGGCGTCCGGGTAGTTGCCGGTGATCTCGTTGAGCAGGGTCATCGAGGTCAGCGCGGGGTCGCTGAGGCTGGCGTGCAGGCCCTCGGTGGAGAGGGTGGGGGCGGCGCGGCCCGGCGCGTCCAGCAGGCCCGCGGCCGGGGTCATGCCGCCGTGCCCTTCATGGCGTCGATCAGGCTCGCCGGCCGCATGTCCGTCCAGTGCTCGGTGATGTGGGCGAGCGCGCTGTCCCGGTCGGTGGCCGGCAGCGCCACGGTCCACCCGGCCGGCACCTCGGCGAAGGACGGCCACAGCGAGTGCTGACCCTCGTCGTTGACCAGGACGAGATAGGTGCCCTCGGGGTCCTCGAAGGGGTTGCTCATGTCGGTCTCCCGGTGTTCGGCTGCGGGACGGGATGGTCCCGGTCCACTGTCGCCGCCGGTGCTGCCGGAAGGCTGACGTGCCGCTGACGGCCGTCGGCGGCCAGGTCGGCGACGAGGTCCAGCAGCACCGGCGCCGGGTCGTCCAGGACGTGGAAGTGACCGCCGGGGAAGGTCTGTTCACGCACCTTCCCGTCGGTGACCGCGGACCAGGCGGACGCCTCCTCGGCGGTGAGTTCCGGGTCGGCCGCGCCGCGGTGCACGGTCACCGGAACGGCCGGACGGGGGCCCGGCCGCCGCCGGTAGGTCTCGCCGAGGGCGTAGTCGGCGCGGGCCGTGCGCAGGGCCAGGTCCAGGAGGTCGGGGTGGGCGAGGACCTCGTCGGGCAGGCCGCCCAGGCGGCGCAGTTCGGCGAGCAGGCCGGCGTCGTCGGCGCGGTGGACGGCGCCGGGGCGGACGCGGTGCGGGGGCGGCATGCCGGAGACGACGAGGCGGACGGGGGGACGGCCGGCCGCCTGGAGCCTGAGCGCCACCTCGTAGGCGACGAGCGCGCCGAGGCTGTGGCCGTACAGGGCGACCGGGCGGTCCAGCAGCGCCGAGGCGTCCGCGGCGGCGGCGTCGGCCAGCGCGTGCAGGTCGGTGTGGAGGGGTTCGGCGATGCGGTCGGCGTGCCCGGGGTACTGCGCGGCGTGCACCTCGATGCTTCCGGGCAGCAGGGCGGGCCAGTCGCGGTAGGCGGTCGCGGAGCCGCCCCCGTAGGGGAAGCACAGCAGCCGGACGCCGGCCCGGGGGCGGGGCACGAAGCAGCGGTACCAGGGGACGTTCATGCCGCTGCCGTCCGGCGGGCCGGCCACTCCAGCCGGTCGACGGCGTCCAGGATCCGTGCGACGCCGGGCAGGTAGTGGGCCTCGACGAGCGGCGGCGGGTAGGGCACGTCGTAGCCGGTGACCCGCAGGACGGGGGCCTCCAGGTGGTAGAAGCAGCGCTCGGTGACCGTCGCGGCGACCTCGGCGCCGGGACCGGCGAAGCCGTGCGCCTCGTGGACGACGACGGCGCGGCCGGTGCGGCGGACGCTGGCGCAGACCGTCTCCTCGTCGAACGGGGCCAGCGTGCGCAGGTCCACGACCTCCAGGCTGAGGCCGTCGGCGGCGGCCGCCTCGGCCGCCTCGAGCGCGACGGGCACCGCCGGGCCGTGCGCGATCAGCGTGGCGTCGGTGCCGGGGCGGCGTACGGCGGCCCAGCCGAGGGGGCCGGTGTCCACGGGCAGGCCGGTGGGCTCCTTGTGCCAGTACAGGCGCTTGGGCTCCAGGAAGATCACCGGGTCGTCCGACTCGATGCTGCGGCGCAGCATGGAGTAGGCGTCGGCGACGGTGGCCGGGGCGGCCACGGTCAGGCCGGGGGTGGCCATGTAGTAGACCTCGGAGGAGTCGCTGTGGTGCTCCACTCCCCCGATGCCGCCGCCGTAGGGGATGCGGACGGTCAGCGGCAGCGGCAGGGCGCCGCGGGTGCGGGCCCGGAACTTGGCCACGTGGCTGACCAGTTGCTCGAACGCCGGGTAGGCGAAGGCGTCGAACTGCATCTCGATCACGGGGCGCCGGCCGTACATCGCCATGCCGATCGCGGTTCCGACGATCGCGGACTCGGCGAGCGGGGTGTCGAAGCAGCGGTCGTCGCCGAACTCCCGGGCCAGGCCGTCGGTGATGCGGAAGACCCCGCCGAGGGCGGCGACGTCCTCACCGAAGACGACGACGTCGTCGTCGGCGCGCATGGCGTCGCGCAGCGCCGAGTTCAACGCCCTGGCCATGGTGACGGTGGTGTCCCGGGCGGTGGCGGGTGCGGTGCCCGCGGTCATGGCTGCCTCTCCTGTTCCCCGGCTGGTTCACCGGCCAGTTCACCGGCCATGGCGGCGGCCTGGGCGCGCAGCCGCTGCGGCGGGTGGCGGTAGACGTGCCGGAACATCTCCGCCGGGTCGCGCCGCGGGGGCGTGTCGAAGTCCCGGCGCAGCGTGCGGCTGAGGGCGTCGGCCTCGCTCGCGACGGCGGCGACCGCCGCCTCGTCGAGCGTGCCGTCGGCGAGCAGCCGGCGTTCCAGGCGGGCGACGGGGTCCTTGCGGGCCCAGGCGGCGACCTCCTCGCGGCGGCGGTAGCGACTGTCGTCGTCGGCGTTGGTGTGGGCCTCCATGCGGTAGGTGACGGCCTCGACGAGAGTGGGGCCGCCGCCGGAGCGGGCCCGTTCGGCGGCCTCGGCGACGGCCCGGTGCACGGCGACGGCGTCGTTGCCGTCGACACGCGCCCCGGCCGCGCCGTAGCCCGCCGCCTTGTCGGCGAGCGCGCGGGCGGCGGTCTGCTTCGCCAGCGGCACGCTGATGGCGTACTGGTTGTTCTGCACGAGGAACACCACCGGCGCCCGGCGTACGGCCGCGTAGTTGACGGCCTCGTGGAAGTCGCCCTCGCTGGTGGCGCCGTCGCCGATGAAGGCGAGGGCGACCAGGTCGTCGCCGGCCGTGCGGGCCGCGTCGGCGAGACCGGCGGCGTGCAGGCACTGGGTGGCCAGCGGGGTGCACTGCGGGGCGGTGCGGTGGGCGTGCGGGTCGTAGCCGCAGTGCCGGTCGCCGCGGAACAGGGTGAGCACCTCGACCGGGTCGATGCCGCGGGTGAGCAGGGCGACGCTCTCGCGGTAGGTGGGGAAGAGCCAGTCGGTGGGGCGCAGGGCGAGGACGGGCGCGGTCTGGCACGCCTCCTGGCCGCGTGAGGACGGGTAGACGGCGAGCCGCCCCTGCCGGGTGAAGGTGGTGGCGGTCGTGTCGAAGGCCCGGCCGACGACCATGGCCCGGTACAGGGCCAGTGCCGTCTCGCGCGGGAGGGTGTCCGACACCGGAACGGTCGCGGGGGCGGCCGTCGGGGCGGGCACGGGGGCGGTCGCCGGGGCGGTCGTGGGGGCGGTCGCCGGGGCGGTCGCGGAGGCAGTCGCCGGGGCGGTCGCGGAGGCAGTCGCCAGGGCGGTCGCGGAGGCAGTCGCCAGGGCGGTCGCGGAGGCAGTCGCCAGGGCGGTCGCGGAGGCAGTCGCCAGGGCGGTCGCGGAGGCAGTCGCCGGGGCGGTCGCGGAGGCGGTCGCCGGGACAGCCGCCGGGGCAGCCGCCGGGGCAGCCCCGGCGGCAGTCGCGGACGCAGCCGCGGAGGCGGTCGCGGGGGTGTCGAGCACCGCGGTCATGCGGCGTCCTCCCGCCCGCGGTTGATCCAGGTGCGCTCCAGGGTGTCGATCAGGGCCGGGCTGTGCAGCAGGCGGGCCTGCTCGTAGGCGTAGCGCGCCAGGTAGCGCCGGAAGAGGTCGGCGGGCTCCTCGGCGAGGGCCAGCATGCGCCGGTTGGCGCCGACGGCCGGGTGGTCGAGGTGCTGGGCGGCGCGTTCCACGGCGTCGTCCATGGCGTCGGCGGACGCCGTCTCGTCGACGATCAGGGCCGCCTCGGGGTCGGTCGCGCGCAGCTTGCGGCCCCACAGGATCAGGCGGCGGGAGAACCGGGAGCCGGTCAGGTGCAGCAGGCGCTGGTTGGCCAGGCCCGGCACCAGGCCCTCCTCCATGGCGGGCAGGCTGAACCAGGCGTCCTCGGCGGCGACGACCCGGTCCAGCACGGGCAGGATCTGCATCCCGCCGCCGATGGCGAAGGCGTCCACGGCACCGACCCAGGGCTTGTCCGCGTCCGGCCACCAGTCGTCGCCGCGGGTGTCGTCCAGGCAGAGGCCGCGCACGAACTTGGCGAGGTACCCGGCCTCGCGGCGCAGCATGAAGCCGAGCAGGGAGATGTCGCCGTGGTAGAGGTGCGTGAGGTTGATGCCGGCGCTGAACACCCGGCGTCCGGCGTAGGCGGGGTGGGTCTGGGGCGCGCCGCGCAGCACGCCGACGTGGCTGGCGGGGTCCAGCAGCACCAGGTCGGTGCCGGTCTCCAGGGCCTCGACGGCGGCGTCGTCCTCGGCGTTGAGGAACTCGTCGTTGCACACTTCGAGGGTGGCGACGCCCTCGCGCCGGGTCACGGTGGCGACGCCCAGGTCGGCGCGGCCGGTGAGCCGGAAGTCGGTGAGCGCCCCCAGCGCCCGGTCGGTGGGCCGGAGCATGGCGCGCAACAGGTGGTCGCCGGTGCGCGGGACGCTCAGTACGGCCTGGAGGAACAGGCCGACGGCGACCTCCCAGCCCTCCTTGTTGCGCTGGAGGTGGCGGGATTCCTCGGCGAGCTGCTCGCGGGTGGGCACCAGGCCCGGGAAGGCGCGGGCGGCGCGCTCGGTCAGCTCCTCGACGCGCAGCGAGCGGGTGAGGCCGTCGGTGAGTTCGGTGTAGACCCGTTCGGCGTGGGCGGCGAGGAAGCGGCGGCGCAGGTCGTGGAGTTCCTCGTGGGTGGCGGCGGCGTGCCGCTGTGCGGCGCGGCTGCGTTCGGCGCGCGGTCCGAGGTCGGCGATGCGGCGGACGCCCGCTTCGAGGTGGTCGGTGACCGCCGCCCGGTCGGCGGTGAAACCGCCGGTGACGGCGGGCGGTTCGGTGACGGGGCGGGGTGCGGCCGCGGGCGCGGGCGGGGCCGCGCCGTCGGCCGGGGCGTGACCGGCGAGGGTGGGTGTACGCACGATGGGTCTCCGATCGGTCAGGTACGGGTCTTGCGCGCGTCGCGGTCCGCGAGGGTGCGGGCGATGGTGCCGAGCACGTCCGGCCGGGCCAGGCCGGCGTGGTCGGTGTCCAAGGGGTGCTCCTCGACGCGTCCCGTGAGATAGGGGGCCCAGGAGGCGGGGGTGAGCTCCGGGTGGGTGCGGTCGCGGGTGGCGGCGAAGAACACCAGGTCGCCGTCGAAGCGGTGCGGGGTGAAGTCCTGGATGAGCAGGGTGTTGTTGAGGAAGACCTCGGTCATCCGGCCGATCGCGGCGTCGTCCAGGTGGGCGAGCGCGCTGCCGCTGTCGCGCAGGGCGTCGAGGACGGCGGCCCGCTCCAGCTGCCCGTCGCCGAAGGCGGCGGCGCGGTCGACGCCGGCCGCGTTGAGCAGGATGGCGAGGACCTGTTCCTCGCCGACCTCGTGCTCGGTGCCGTCGTAGGCGTCGGGGTAGCCGTCGAGCACGGTCAGCAGGCTCACCTCGGCGCCCTCTTCCTGCAGCCGGGTGGCCACGGCGTGCGCGACGAGTCCGCCGAAGGACCAGCCGAGCAGCTGGTAGGGGCCCTCGGGCGCGGTCTTGCGGATCTGCTCGGCGTAGTCGCGGGCCATGGCGTGGATGTCGCCGGGCAGCGGCTCGTCGTGGCTGAGGCCGCGGGCCTGCAGGGCGTACAGGGGCTGGTCGCGGTCGGTGTGCCGTAGCAGCGCCGAGTAGACCCAGCCGAAGCCGCCGGCCGGGTGGACGCAGAACAGCGGCGGCCGCTCGCCGCCGGTGCGCAGCGGCAGCACCACGCCGAACGGGTCGTGTCCGTCGTCGCCCGCGGTGCCGTCGATGCGGGCGAGGAGCGCGGCGACGGTGGGCGCCTCGAAGAGGGTGCGGACGCCTGCGTCGGCGCCGAGCACCGCCTTGACGCGGCCGGCGAGCCGGGTGGCGAGCATGGAGTGCCCGCCGAGTTCGAAGAAGTTGTCGTCGATGCCGACGCGGTCGACGCCGAGCACCTCGGCGAACAGGCCGCACAGCAGTTCCTCGCGGGGGCCGCGGGGCAGCCGCCCGCCGCCGGAGCCCCAGTCGGGCTCGGGCAGGGCGTCCCGGTCGAGCTTGCCGTTGAGGGTGACCGGCAGGGAGTCCAGCGTGACGAACGCGGCGGGCACCATGTAGTCGGGCAGGGACCGCTCCAGTTCGGCGCGGAGCCGCGCCGGTTCCGCGGCGCCGGGGCGGGCGTCGGGCGCGGGGACCAGATAGGCGACGAGGACCTTGTCACCGGCCCGGCCGGGGCGGGCGGTGACGACGGCGCGAGTGACGTCGGGGTGGGCGGCGAGCGCGGTCTCGATCTCGCCGGGTTCGACGCGGAAGCCGCGGATCTTGACCTGCTGGTCGGCGCGGCCGAGGAACTCCAGGACGCCGCCCGCGGTGCGGCGCGCGATGTCGCCGGTGCGGTACATGCGGCCGCCGTCGTCGCCGAAGAGCGCGGCGAACGGGTCGGCGGTGAACCGCTCGGCGGTGCGCGCGGGCTGCGCCCGGTAGCCGCGTGCCAGGCCGGCGCCGGCGATGTACAGCTCGCCGGGGACGCCGGGCGGTACGGGCCGCAGCCGGTCGTCGAGGACGTAGGCGCGGGTCTCGTCCAGCGGGCGGCCGATGGGCACGGACGCGGGCACGCGGTCCGGGTCGGTGAACCGGTGCCAGGTGCAGCCGAGGGTGATCTCGGTGGGTCCGTACAGCACCTTGACGACGCTGCCGGGGCAGGCGGCGAGGACGCGGCGCACGGCGGTGGGCGGGACGACGTCGCCGCCGGTCCACACGTCCCGCACGCCCGCGAAGACGCCGGGGTCCTCGTCGGCGACGACGCCGAACAGGCCGGCGGTCAGCAGCAGGGAGGTGACGCCCTGCTCGGCGAGGACGCGGCGCAGCACGGCGGCGTCCAGATCGCCGGGCGGGGCGACGACGATGCGGCCGCCGGCCAGCAGCGGGCTCCACAGCTCGTAGGTGGAGATGTCGAAGGCGTACGGGGAGTGCATCAGCACCCGGTCGGCGGCGCCGGTCTCCCAGCAGCGGTCGACGGCGAGCGCGATGGCGTCGCGGTGGGTGATGCCGATGCCCTTGGGGGTGCCGGTGGAGCCGGAGGTGAACATGATGTAGGCGAGCGCGTCCGGCGCCACGGTGACCTCCGGCGCCGTGTCGTCGCCGGTCGGGGCGTCGGCGGTGACGGCGTCGACGGCGAGGGTGTCCACGCCCAGCCGGGACGCGGTGGCGGCGTACCGGGCGTCGGTGAGCAGCAGCCCGGCCCCGGTGTCGGCGAGGACGTGCCGCATCCGCTCCTCGGGGTGGCCGGTGTGCAGCGGCACGTACACGCCGCCCGCCTTGAGGACGGCGAGGGTGGCGGCCACCAGGTGCGCGGAGCGTTCCTGGAGCACGGCGACCGGGGTCTCGGCGGTGACGCCGCGGGCGATGAGCCGGTGGGCCAGCCGGTTGGCACGGGTGTCGAGTTCGGCGTAGGTCCAGGTGGCGCCGCCGGGTTCGGTGACGGCGACGGCGTCGGGGGTGCGGGCGGCCTGTTCGGCGAAGCGCTGCGGCAGCGACGCGCCGGCGGCCGTGCGGCCCGGGGCCCAGGCGGTGTCGTTCCAGCCGGTCAGGACGAGGTGGCGTTCGCCGCTCGCGAGGATCGGCACGTCGGCGACCGGCTGGTCGGGGTCGGCGGCGACCGCGCGCAGGAACGCCACGAGGCGGTCGGTGAGCGCCTCGGCGGTGGTCCGCTCGAACAGGTCGGTGCTGTACTCCAGGACGGCGTCGATGCCGCGGGCCTCGCCGCCGGGGCCGTGCCGCTCGGCGAGGTTGAAGGTGAGGTCGAACTTGGCGGCGCCCAGGTCCACGACCTCGGGCCGGACGGTGAGCCCGGGGAGCGCGAGGTCGGCCTCGGGGGTGTTCTGCAGGGCGAGGAGCACCTGGAACAGCGGGTGCCGGGACAGGGACCGGCCGGGGCTGAGTTCCTCCACCAGTTTGTCGAAGGGCACGTCCTGGTGGGCGTAGGCGGCCAGGTCCGCCTCCCGGACCCGCTCCAGCAGCTCGCGGAAGGTGGGGTTGCCGGAGGTGTCGGTGCG
>NZ_JAGMUF010000077.1:0-679 GCF_019049125.1 Streptomyces sp. AC602_WCS936
CACGCGGTGCTGACCCGCTGCCGGATCAACCGCCTCTCCCACATCGACCGCGCCACCGGGGAGCCGGTCCGCCGCTACGAACACCCCCACCCCGGCGCCATGCTCCACATCGACGTCAAGAAGCTCGGCAACGTGCCCGACGGCGGCGGCTGGCGCTACGTCGGACGCGTCCAGGGCCGCAGAAACCGTGCCGCAACACCCGACAAGCCCCGCAACAAGTACCGCGGCCCGCTGCTGGGAACCGCCTTCGTCCACACCGTCGTCGACGACCACTCCCGCGTCGCCTACGCCGAGATCCGCGACAACGAGACGGCCGACACCGCGGTCGACGTCCTGCACCACGCCGTGGCCTGGTTCGCCGCCCGCGGCGTGAGCGTCGAGCGGGTCCTGACCGACAACGGCTCGGCCTACCGCTCCCGGCACTGGAACCGCGCCTGCGCCGAGCTCGGCATCACGCCGAAGAAGACCCGGCCCTACCGGCCACAGACGAACGGCAAAGTCGAACGCTTCCACCGCACCCTCGCCGACGGCTGGGCCCTGGGACGCTTCTACTCCAGCGAATCAGCCCGCCGCAAAGCCCTGCCGGCCTGGCTCCATCACTACAATCACCACCGCCCCCACACCGCAACCGGCGGCAAACCACCCATCACCAGGTTGACCAACGTCCCTGGGCAGTACA
>NZ_JAGMUF010000078.1:0-23648 GCF_019049125.1 Streptomyces sp. AC602_WCS936
GGGGTGGGGGCGGGGCCTGTCCGGGGCCGGAGGGGGCGGACCACTGGCCCGGGGGCGGCTGCTCCTTGGACCACTTCGTGTCGGGGCCTGTCGGCTCCGTGCCCGGCTGGTCCGCGGGCTGCGCGGGCTGGTCGGGACCGCCGGGGCGGTCGGCGGGGCCGGACGCGCCGGGCTCCCGCCCGTCGGACGGGGCGGATCCGGGCGAGGCCCAGCCCGGAGTGTCGTTCATCGTCGCTCCTTCACGGTGCCCGTCCGCGGTCGCGGCGGCAGGTTGGCAGCCATCGTGCCATGGGGTGCTCCGGCGCGGACCGGGCGCGGTATGGGGTGCGCACCTTCAATTGTCCGCCGGACAGGGGGCAGACTGACCGCATGGCTGATCAGGACGCGCGAAGCGGCGAGGACAAGCGGCCGACGGGGATCCCGGCACTGCGCTGGGAGGAACCTCCCGAGGGCCCGGTGCTGGTCCTGCTGGACCAGACCAGGCTGCCGGCCGAGGAGGTGGAGCTGGTCTGCACGGACGCGCCCGCGCTCGTGGAGGCGATCCGTTCGCTCGCCGTGCGCGGGGCTCCGCTGCTCGGCATCGCGGGCGCCTACGGCGTCGCGCTCGCCGCCGTCCGGGGCTTCGACGTGGCGGAGGCCGCGGACGCGCTGGCGGGGGCCCGCCCCACGGCGGTGAACCTCGCCGTCGGCGTACGCCGGGCCCGGGCCGCCCATCAGGAGGCGCTCGTCAGGACCGGTGACGCCGGTCAGGCCGCCACGGCGGCGCTGGCCGCCGCGCGGGCGCTGCACCGGGAGGACGCCGAGGCCAGCGCCCGGATGGCCGCGCACGGGCTGGCGCTGCTGGACGAGCTGCTGCCCGCGGGCGGGCACCGGGTCCTCACGCACTGCAACACCGGTTCGCTGGTGTCGGGAGGTGAGGGCACGGCCTTCGCGGTGGCGCTCGCCGCGCACCGGGCGGGGCGGCTCAGGCGCCTGTGGGTGGACGAAACGCGTCCGTTGCTGCAAGGTGCTCGCCTGACGGCTTACGAGGCGGCGCGCAACGACATGCCGTACACCTTGCTCACCGACAACGCGGCCGGTTCGCTGTTCGCGGCGGGTGAGGTGGACGCGGTGCTGATCGGTGCGGACCGCATCGCGGCCGACGGTTCGGTCGCGAACAAGGTGGGCAGCTATCCGCTCGCCGTGCTCGCGCGGTACCACCATGTGCCGTTCATCGTGGTGGCACCGGTCACGACGGTGGACCCGGACACGCCGGACGGGGCGTCCGTCGAGGTCGAACAGCGCCCCGGATATGAAGTGACCGAGGTCACAGCACCGCAGGTGCCGGTGACGGGAGCGGGAGGCGGGATTCCGGTGGCACCCCTGGGGACCCAGGCGTACAACCCGGCGTTCGACGTGACTCCGCCCGAGTTGGTGACGGCGATCGTCACCGAGGAGGGCGCGGTCTCGCCCGTGACCACCGAGGCCCTCGCCGAGCTGTGTGCCAGGTCACGCCAGGTCACGATTAGCTAATGGGATGATGGCGTTTATGAAGGGACGAGTCCTTGTCGTCGACGACGACACCGCACTGGCCGAGATGCTCGGCATTGTGCTGCGTGGTGAGGGTTTTGAGCCATCGTTCGTAGCCGACGGCGACAAGGCGCTGGCCGCCTTCCGGGAGACCAAGCCCGATCTGGTGCTGCTCGACCTGATGCTGCCCGGCCGGGACGGCATCGAGGTGTGCCGCCTGATCAGGGCGGAGTCGGGTGTGCCGATCGTGATGCTGACGGCGAAGAGTGACACCGTCGACGTCGTGGTGGGCCTGGAGTCGGGCGCCGACGACTACATCGTGAAGCCGTTCAAGCCGAAGGAGCTGGTCGCCCGTATCCGGGCGCGCCTGCGGAGGTCCGAGGAGCCGGCACCGGAGCAGCTCGCGATAGGCGACCTGGTCATCGACGTGGCCGGTCACTCCGTGAAGCGGGACGGGCAGTCGATCGCGCTGACGCCGCTGGAGTTCGACCTGCTGGTGGCGCTTGCCCGCAAGCCGTGGCAGGTGTTCACGCGGGAGGTGCTCCTCGAGCAGGTCTGGGGCTACCGGCACGCGGCCGACACCCGGCTGGTCAACGTGCATGTGCAGCGGCTGCGCTCCAAGGTCGAGAAGGACCCGGAGAAGCCGGAGATCGTGGTGACCGTCCGTGGCGTCGGTTACAAGGCCGGGCCGAGCTGACATGAGCAGGGACAGTGCCGCTTCGGCGCCCGGCCGGTCCGGGGCCCGCGCCGGACGGCCTGTCGGCCCACCGCCCGCAGGTTCCCGCTGGAACCGGCTGCTGGAGGGCGGGCTGCTGAACGGCGGGGTGCAGGGCAGCCCGGTGCTCCGGCTGTTCATGCGCTGGGTGCGCCGGCCGCTGCTGCCCGTCATGCGGCTGTGGCGGCGCAACATCCAGCTCAAGGTCGTCGTCACCACACTGCTGATGTCACTCGGCGTGGTGCTGCTGCTCGGTTTCGTCGTGATCGGGCAGGTCCGCAACGGTCTGCTGGACGCCAAGGTGAAGGCGTCCCAGAGCCAGGCCACCGGCGGGTTCGCGGTGGCCAAGCAACGGGCCGAGGAGGACGCGGGCGTCACCGGCGACGACGGCGCGTCCGTCGGGGACGGCCGTCCCTCGCAGAACGTCATCCAGTGGATGAGCGAGCTGGTGAAGTCGCTCTCCAGCGGCGGCCAGGGCGCCTTCGACGTGGTCACCCTGCCCATGGGCGGCGAGGGCGGCAGTGGACGCGGTCCGCGCGCCTCCGGGGTGGTGAACTGGTCGGTCAGCGTGCCGGAGGAGCTCCGGGAGCGGATCGACAGCAGCACGGCGGCGGCGCAGAGCTACACCCGGATCGTCTACGACTCCGACCAGCCCTCCCAGCCCGGCCTGGTCATCGGCAAGCAGGTCAACGACCCGAACGGTGAGCCGTACCAGCTGTACTACCTGTTCCCGTTCACGCAGGAGGAGAAGTCCCTCAGCCTGGTCAGGGGCACCCTGGCGACGGCCGGGCTCTTCGTGGTGGTCCTGCTCGGGGCGATCGCCTGGCTCGTGGTGCGCCAGGTCGTCACACCCGTACGAATGGCGGCCGGCGTCGCCGAGCGGCTGTCCGCCGGGCGGCTGCAGGAACGGATGAAGGTCACCGGCGAGGACGACATCGCGCGGCTCGGCGAGGCCTTCAACAAGATGGCGCAGAACCTTCAGCTGAAGATCAGCCAGCTCGAGGACCTGTCGCGGATGCAGCGGCGGTTCGTCTCCGACGTGTCGCACGAGCTGCGGACGCCGCTGACGACCGTCCGGATGGCGGCCGACGTCATCCACGACGCGCGCGTGGACTTCGATCCGGTGACCGCGCGGTCGGCGGAACTCCTCGCGGACCAGCTGGACCGGTTCGAGACGCTGCTCGCGGACCTGCTGGAGATCAGCCGCTTCGACGCGGGCGCGGCGGCACTGGAGGCCGACGCGACAGACCTCCGGGAGGTCGTACGGCGGGTCGTCAGCGGGGCCGAACCGCTCGCGGACCGCAAGGGCACGCGGATACGCGTGGTCGGTGACCAGCAGCCCGTCGTCGCCGAGGCGGACGCCCGGCGCGTGGAGCGCGTCCTGCGCAACCTCGTCGTCAACGCCGTCGAGCACGGCGAGGGCAACGACGTGGTCGTCAAGCTCGCCGCGGCCGGCGGCGCCGTCGCCGTGGCGGTGCGCGACTACGGCGTCGGACTCAAGCCGGGAGAGGCTACCCGGGTCTTCAGCCGCTTCTGGCGGGCCGACCCGGCACGCGCGCGTACCACCGGCGGTACGGGTCTCGGCCTGTCGATCGCCCTGGAGGACGCGCGGCTGCACGGCGGCTGGCTGCAGGCCTGGGGCGAGCCGGGCGGCGGCTCGCAGTTCCGGCTGACGCTGCCCAGGACCGCCGACGAGCCGCTGCGGGGCTCGCCGATACCGCTGGAACCGACGGACTCGCGGCGCAACCGCGGGCTGGAGGACGCCGGTCTGGGCGAGGCCGCCGCGCCGCGGGACGCGGAGAAGGCGGCCACCGTTCCGGCGCAGACGTCGGCCGGTCAGGCGACCTCGGTGTCCGCGCGGGGACCGATTCCGCCGCGGTCGGCGACGGCGGCGCCCACCGCCGACCCGACGGCGCTGCCCGGCAACGGCGCGCGCGTGGTGCCGCGGCCCCAGTCGGGCGCCCGGAGACAGGACGACGGGCCCGCGCCGGAGGCGGCGAGCCGCCCGGACGCCGGGCCGGAAGAATCGAGCAGGCAAGGGGAGGCAACTCGTGGGCGCTGACCGCGAGGGGAGCGGCCGGCGGCCGGCGCGCGCGGTGACGTACGCGGTCTGCGGCGTCGTACTGCTGGCCGGTTGTGCGTCCATGCCCGACAGCGGGGACGTGCGCGGGGTGGACTCCACGCCGCGGCAGGACCCCCAGGTGCGGGTGTTCGCGATGCCGCCGCGGGAGGACGCCCCGCCCACGGAGATCGTCCAGGGCTTCCTGGAGGCTCTGACCAGCAACGATCCGCAGTACGAGACGGCGCGCAAGTATCTGACGGGTGAGGCGGCCAAGACCTGGCGGCCGCAGCGGTCGACGACGGTGCTGGCGGGCGGGCCGGGGACGGAGACCGACCACTCGGGGAACCGGGAGGAGGCCAACGACTACTCGGTCACCCTGACCGGCACCCGGGTCGCCACGGTGGACGCGCAGCAGTCGTACACGCCGGCGGAGGGGGAGTACCGGGAGGCGGTCCACCTCACCCGGGCCGGCAAGAACCGGCAGTGGCGCATCGACGTGCTGCCGCAGGGCGTCATCATGGGCAAGTCGGACTTCCAGCGCACCTACATGTCCGTCAACAAGTACTTCTTCGCCTCGAACACCTCTCCCACCACGCGGGCCGGCACCAGCCGGCAGCCGGCGGCCGTCGCCGACCCCGTGTACGTGCGCCGGCTCGTGGACCCGATGACCCAGGTGGTGGAGTCCCTGTTCAGCGGGCCGACGCGGCTGCTGGGGCCCGTGGTCAGGTCGAGCTTCCCCACGGGTACGGCGCTTGCGAAGACCACCGACCCGCTGACGCCCGACGACCACAACAAGCTGACGGTGCCGCTGAACGACAAGGCGGCCGGCGTCGGCAGGGACAAGTGCGACGAGATGGCGGCGCAGCTCCTGTTCACCGTGCAGAGCCTCACTCCGGTGGTGGACGAGGTCGAGCTGCGCGCGGGTGGCGAGCAGCTGTGCTCGCTCACCGAGGACCGGGCCGAGACGGTCGCGACGCGCGGCTCGGCCCACCGGCCCGACTACCTGTACTTCGTCGACGACCAGGATCGCCTGGTGCGCATCGCCGCCGGCAGCAAGGGGACACGGGCCGAACCCGTCCCCGGGGCGCTGGGCGAGGGAGCGGTGCGCCTGCGGTCGGTCGCGGTCTCGCGCAACGAGCACAGCGCGGCCGCCGTCGGTCTCGACAACAAGTCGCTGTACGTCGGCTCCCTGGTGTCGGGCGGCTCGCTCGGTGAGCCCGTGCTCGTCAGCAAGGGCAAGACGGAGCAGGACCGGCTCACACCGCCGAGCTGGGACGCCCAGGGCGACCTGTGGATCGCCGACCGCGACCCGGCCGACCCCCGGCTGCTGCTGCTGAAGGAGGGCGCGGGCGAGCCGCTGGAGGTGCGGACCCCGGGCCTGGACGGGCGGATCCAGGCCGTGCGAGTGGCGGCCGACGGCGTGCGGATCGCGCTGATCGTGGAGAAGGGCGGCGAGCGCTCGCTGCTCATCGGGCGGATCGAACGGGACGGGAAGGCGGGCGACCAGTCCGCGGTCACGGTCCTCGAGCTGCGCTCCGCGACCCCCGAGCTGGAGGAGGTCACGGCCATGTCCTGGGCCGGTGACAGCCGGCTCGTGGTGGTCGGACGCGAGCGCGGGGGCGTGCAGCAGATCGGGTACGTCCAGGTCGACGGCTCCACACCGGAGGTCTCGGTGCCCGCCGCGCTGACCGGGGTGAAGGAGATCGCCGCGACCGAGGACGAGACGCTGCCGCTGGTGGCGTACTCGGAGGACCTGATCGTGCGGCTGCCGTCCGGGCTGCAGTGGCAGAAGGTGACGGAGGGGACGGCACCGGTCTATCCGGGGTGACGGCCCCCGCGGGGCTCTCCCTTGTTTTCCACAGGCCCTTTTCCATCGTTTTCCACAGGCCTGGTGGAGATGTGCGGGCGTTGGCACAGTGGTGGCCGTGCGGGAATGGTGGCGGGACCTCACGGACCTGGTGCTGCCGGCCGAGTGCGGAGGCTGCGGCAGGGCCCGGTCGGTGCTGTGCCCTCGCTGCCGTACGGCACTGAGCGGGGCCGCGCCGTGCCGGGTGCGGCCCGTGCCGGAGCCGCCCGGGCTGCCGGTGGTGCACGCGGCCGCGCGGTACGCGGACGAGGTGCGGGCCGCTCTGCTGGCCCACAAGGAGCGGGGCGTGCTGGCGCTCACGGCACCGCTCGGTGTGGCCCTGGCCGGGGCGGTGCGGGTGGGACTCGGGGAGGTGTGGACGCGTGGCCGGGGGCCTCGGGCGGGTGTCCGGGAGGGGGAGGCGGCCGTACGCGCGCGGGGGCCGGTGCTGCTCGTGCCCGTGCCGTCGGCCCGCCGTGCGGTGCGGACGCGCGGGCACGATCCGGCGCGGCGCATCGCTCTGGCGGCCGCCGGGGAGCTGCGGCGGACCGGGACCCCGGCCCGGGTGCTGGCCGTGCTGCGGCAGCGGCACGCCGTGGCCGACCAGTCGGGCCTCGGCGCCCGGCAGCGGCTGGACAACCTGGCCGGCGCGCTGGCCGTGGTCACCGGGGGTGGACGGCTGCTGTGCGGGGGCGGACCGGTCGTCCTCGTCGACGACCTGATGACGACCGGGGCGTCGCTGACGGAGGCGGCACGGGTCCTGCGCGCGGCGACGGCCGGGGAAAAGCCCTGCGTGTCTGAGCGGACGACGGGTCCGGGAACGTACTGGACGGCGAAATCGGCTGTGTATCCCGCGGCGGCAGGGGAAGGCAGAGAGGAACGGAAGGCCGGACCCCGAATGGCGGGTCCGAACGGAGGCGGTGGCGTGATCGGTGAAGTGATCTGCGCGGCGGTGGTCGCGGCTTCGCCAGATTCTTTCGAATTAAACCGGAACTGACTGAGAACTTATGTCGTTGCAGGTGATGAGAGGATCAATTCACCGGAACGGAGGTACCCCGCGGTAGAGGGTGACGACATCCGTCCGGGCGAGATATGTTCGGTTGTGAGGCAAAGCCGCAGGCCACACCTCTTGAATCCGAATGCCGTGCTGCGGGTTTTCACCGTCATCACCCGCACCGGTGGAGTGGAGATCCTGCCCACGGGGGAGGAGGTGGACGTCACCGAGTCCGAGGTTCCGGGATAGACCGGGGCCTGGTGCAAAAGGGAGATGCTCCGCCGTCGAAGCGGAGTGATCCGGGAACGGAGTTCTGCGTGGACATCGTCGTCAAGGGCCGCAAGACCGAGGTGCCCGAGCGGTTCCGGAAGCACGTGGCCGAGAAGCTGAAGCTGGAGAAGATCCAGAAGCTCGATGGCAAGGTGATCAGCCTCGACGTCGAGGTGTCCAAGGAGCCGAACCCCCGGCAGGCCGATCGCTGTGACCGAGTGGAGATCACGCTCCGCTCCCGCGGTCCGGTCATCCGGGCGGAGGCGGCGGCGAGCGACCCGTACGCGGCGCTCGACCTGGCGGCGGAGAAGCTCGGCGCCCGGCTGCGCAAGCAGCATGACAAGCGCTTCTCGCGCCGCGGCGCGCGCCGGATCTCGGCGGCCGAGGTCGCCGACCACGTCCCCGGCGCGGCGACGCTCAACGGGCACGGCGAGGTCGTCCCGCAGGAGCAGCAGGACGCGGTACCCACCAAGAAGATCGGCTCGCTCGAGGTCCAGGGCGACGGCCCGCTCGTCGTCCGCGAGAAGACCCACGTGGCCGCGCCGATGAGCCTGGACCAGGCGCTCTACGAGATGGAGCTGGTCGGGCACGACTTCTACCTGTTCGTCGACTCCGAGACGAAGGAACCCAGCGTCGTCTACCGGCGGCACGCCTACGACTACGGCGTGATCCACCTCACCACGGACACGATGGTCACCCAGGCGCACGCTCCCGAGGCGGGCGATGCGCTGGGCGGCTGACGACGCCGGATGACAGCGGAACCGGTGCCCCTGGAGCGTGTGTGCGCCCCCAGGGGCACCGGTGTGCGACGGTGCGCGAGGGTGTGCGACCCCTTCGTGGCCCGCTGGTCCCCCCGGTGTCGGCCGGGCATGGAATCATGGCGGCAACGGCCCAACCGGTGGGGCGTTGCTCTGGGTTGGCGATGGATCAGGACCACAGGCCGCAGCCTTCAGGGGGAGGAACCATGGCGGAGACTTTCGGACCGATGCGGGGCGAGGGCGTCGACGACGGGATCGACGACCGGGCGCCCGGCATGGGCCCGGACGCGGCCTCTGTGCGCGAGGAGCCGATCAGGGTCCTGGTCGTGGACGACCACGCACTGTTCCGCCGCGGCCTGGAGATCGTCCTGGCGGCCGAGGAGGACATCCAGGTCGTCGGGGAGGCCGGTGACGGCGCCGAGGCAGTGGAGAAGGCCGCCGACCTGCTGCCGGACATCGTCCTGATGGACGTGCGGATGCCCAAGCGTGGCGGGATCGAGGCCTGCACCTCCATCAAGGAGGTGGCTCCCAGCGCCAAGATCATCATGCTGACGATCAGCGACGAGGAGGCCGACCTGTACGACGCGATCAAGGCAGGGGCGACGGGTTATCTGCTCAAGGAGATCTCGACGGACGAGGTGGCCACCGCCATTCGCGCGGTGGCCGACGGGCAGTCGCAGATCAGTCCCTCCATGGCGTCGAAACTCCTCACCGAGTTCAAGTCGATGATCCAGCGGACCGACGAACGCCGGCTGGTGCCCGCGCCGCGGCTCACGGACCGCGAGATCGAAGTCCTCAAGCTCGTCGCCACGGGAATGAACAACCGGGACATCGCCAAGGAACTGTTCATTTCCGAGAACACCGTGAAGAACCACGTGCGCAACATCCTGGAGAAACTGCAGCTGCACTCCAGGATGGAGGCGGTGGTCTACGCGATGCGGGAGAAGATCCTCGAGATCCGCTGACGGCCGAGGCCGGAGCGGTCGCCGCCGGTTCAGGCGAGCAGGCGGGCCAGCTCTGCCGTGAGGGCCTCGCGCAGCTCCGGCGCGTCGACGCGTTCCACCCGTACGTCCGTGCACTCCACCCAGTCCGCCGCCTCGACCAGGGCCTGGGCCACCGGCGCGGCGGCCTTGGGGCCGTCCAGCGTGACCTGCTTGGCGACCAGGGTGCGGCCCTCACGCGCCGGGTCCACGCGGCCGACGAGCCGGCCACCGGCCAGGACGGGCATCGCGAAGTAGCCGTGCACCCGCTTCTGCCGGGGCACGTAGGCTTCCAGGCGGTGGGTGAAGCCGAAGATCCGCTCGGTGCGGGCACGCTCCCAGACCAGGGAGTCGAAGGGCGAGAGCAGCGTCGTGCGGTGACGGCCGCGCGGGGGTGTCAGCAGGGCCTCCGGGTCCGCCCAGGCCGGCCTGGACCAGCCCTCCACCGTGACCGGGACCAGGCCCGAGTCGGCGATCACCGCGTCGACCTGCTCGGCCTTGAGGCGGTGGTAGTCCGCGATGTCCGCGCGCGTGCCGACGCCCAGGGACCGACCGGCCAGTCGGACCAGGCGGCGCAGGCACTCGGTGTCGTCCAGGTCGTCGTGGAGCAGCGCGGCCGGGACGGCGCGCTCGGCCAGGTCGTACACCCGCTTCCAGCCGCGGCGCTCGACGCAGACCACCTCGCCGTACATGAGCGCGCGCTCGACGGCGACCTTCGTGCCCGACCAGTCCCACCACTCGCTGGTCTTCTTCGCGCCGCCCAGGTCCGTCGCGGTGAGGGGGCCTTCGGTGCGGAGCTGCTTTACGACCTGGTCGTAGACGCCGTCGGGGAGCTGGTGGTTCCAGTGCGGGCGGTCGCGGTAGGCGCGGCGGCGGAAGGCGAAGTGGGGCCACTCCTCGATGGGGAGGATGCAGGCGGCGTGGGACCAGTACTCGAAGGCGTGGGGTCGTGCCGGAGGCGCGCTGTCGGAAACACGCCGCCAGTAGGCGTCCTCGACGGTCTTGCGGCCCACCGCGCCCAGGCGGGCGTACGGGATGAGTTCGTGGGAACGGGCGAGGACGGAGATGGTGTCGAGCTGCACCGCGCCCAGGTGACGGAGGACACCGCGGACGCCCGCGCGGCGGTCGGGGGCGCCGAGAAAGCCCTGTGCGCGGAGGGCGATGCGGCGGGCCTCGTCGGCGGAGAGCTCCGTGGTGGGGGGCGGGAGGGTCGTCATACGTCGGCACGATAGGGGGTGGGTCTGACAGTGGGCGGCGCTGTGACAGGCGCGGGTCAGGTTCGTGCGGGCAGGTACGGGGCCGTCGACGGGAGGGAGAGGTCCGAGGGGAGGAGGGAGCCGATCCAGGCGTCGCGGCGGGTGCCCTTGTTGTTGATCGCGGAGCGCAACGTGCCCTCCATGGTGTAGCCCGCGCGCTGGGCCACCGCGCGGGATGCCGTGTTGCCGACCTCGGCGCGCCACTCCAGACGGTCGATCGCGCGCTCGGTGAAGGCCCAGCGGGAGACGGCGACGGCGGCCTCGGTGACGTAGCCGTGGCCGCGGTGTTCCTTGGCACCCCAGAACCCGATCTCGCCGACGCCCAGGGAGATCATCGTGACGCCGAGCATCCCCACCAGGTCCCCGGCGGGGAGGAAGAGGCCGAAGGTGAACATCGAGGCGTTCGCCCACCCGTCGGGGACCATCTGCTCCGTGAAGCTCCGTGCGTGCTCGTGGAGGTAGGGAGAGGGGATCGTGGTCCAGCGCTGGACGTCGGGGTCCTGACAGGCTGCGTACACGGCCTCGGTGTCCTGGGGGCCCACCGTGCGCAGGACGAGACGGTCGGTGGTGAGCGTGACGGGTTCCATCGGCCGATTCTGCGGGGCGGTCCGCGGTGGGCGCCAACTTTTTGCCGTGCGTGAACAGGCGGTCACTTTTCGCGCAATTCGCCGACGGGTGCGGCACCATCCGCGGTGCCCGGACGTTGAATCGAGTGACGGCAGACCGGAAGCTGGATGAAGGAGCACACGGTCCCCGTTACAGCGGGCTCCCGGGGCGGCGGGGTCCTCGCTTACGATGGCCGTTGCTCAGTACGTCACAGGAAATCGACCGTCCCAGGCCCGACCGGCAAGGAGACCAACCCCCGTGTCCGTCCTCTCGAAGATCATGCGTGCAGGCGAAGGCAAGATCCTGCGCAAGCTGCACCGCATCGCGGACCAGGTCAACTCCATCGAAGAGGACTTCGTCGACCTCTCCGACGCCGAGCTGCGGGCCCTCACCGATGAGTACAAGCAGCGGTACGCCGACGGTGAGAGCCTGGACGACCTGTTGCCCGAAGCCTTCGCCACCGTCCGCGAGGCCGCCAAGCGCGTCCTGGGCCAGCGCCACTACGACGTGCAGATCATGGGCGGCGCGGCCCTGCACATGGGATACGTCGCCGAGATGAAGACCGGTGAGGGCAAGACCCTCGTCGGTACCCTGCCCGCCTACCTCAACGCCCTGTCCGACGAGGGCGTGCACATCGTCACGGTCAACGACTACCTGGCCGAGCGCGACTCCGAGCTGATGGGCCGCGTCCACAAGTTCCTCGGGTTGAACGTCGGCTGCATCCTGGCCAACCAGACGCCGGCCCAGCGCCGCGAGATGTACGGCTGCGACATCACCTACGGCACGAACAACGAGTTCGGCTTCGACTACCTGCGCGACAACATGGCCTGGTCCAAGGACGAGCTCGTCCAGCGCGGCCACAACTTCGCCATCGTCGACGAGGTCGACTCCATCCTGGTGGACGAGGCCCGTACGCCGCTGATCATCTCCGGACCGGCCGACCAGGCCACCAAGTGGTACGGCGACTTCGCCAAGCTGGTCACGCGGCTGAAGAAGGGCGAGGCCGGCAACACCCTCAAGGGCATCGAGGAGACCGGCGACTACGAGGTCGACGAGAAGAAGCGCACCGTCGCCATCCACGAGTCCGGTGTCGCCAAGGTCGAGGACTGGCTGGGCATCGACAACCTCTACGAGTCGGTGAACACGCCGCTGGTCGGCTACCTGAACAACGCCATCAAGGCCAAGGAACTCTTCAAGAAGGACAAGGACTACGTCGTCCTCGACGGCGAAGTCATGATCGTCGACGAGCACACCGGCCGTATCCTCGCCGGCCGCCGCTACAACGAGGGCATGCACCAGGCGATCGAGGCGAAGGAAGGGGTGGACATCAAGGACGAGAACCAGACGCTCGCCACGATCACCCTGCAGAACTTCTTCCGCCTCTACAAGCGCCACGACCACAACGGCAAGGAACAGCCCGGCCTGTCCGGCATGACCGGTACGGCGATGACCGAGGCCGCCGAGTTCCACCAGATCTACAAGCTCGGCGTGGTGCCCATCCCGACCAACCGGCCGATGATCCGCAAGGACCAGTCGGACCTGATCTACCGCACCGAGGTCGCGAAGTTCGAGGCGGTCGTCGACGACATCGAGGAGAAGCACCGCAAGGGCCAGCCGATCCTCGTCGGCACCACGTCGGTCGAGAAGTCCGAGTACCTCTCGCAGCAGCTCAGCAAGCGCGGCGTCCAGCACGAGGTGCTCAACGCCAAGCAGCACGACCGGGAGGCGACGATCGTCGCCCAGGCGGGCCGCAAGGGCTCCGTGACGGTGGCCACGAACATGGCCGGCCGTGGTACGGACATCAAGCTCGGCGGAAACCCCGAGGACCTCGCCGAGGCGGAGCTGCGCCAGCGCGGCCTCGACCCCGAGGAGCACATCGAGGAGTGGGCCGCGGCCCTGCCCGCTGCCCTGGAGCGGGCCGAGCAGGCGGTCAAGGCGGAGTTCGAGGAGGTCAAGGACCTCGGCGGCCTCTACGTGCTGGGCACCGAGCGGCACGAGTCGCGCCGTATCGACAACCAGCTGCGCGGCCGTTCCGGCCGTCAGGGCGACCCCGGCGAGTCCCGCTTCTACCTCTCCCTGGGCGACGACCTGATGCGCCTGTTCAAGGCTCAGATGGTCGAGCGCGTGATGTCGATGGCGAACGTCCCGGACGACGTGCCGATCGAGAACAAGATGGTCACCCGCGCGATCGCGTCCGCGCAGTCCCAGGTCGAGACCCAGAACTTCGAGACCCGCAAGAACGTCCTGAAGTACGACGAGGTCCTCAACCGGCAGCGCGAGGTCATCTACGGCGAGCGGCGTCGCGTCCTGGAGGGCGAGGACCTGCAGGAGCAGATCCAGCACTTCATGAACGACACGATCGAGGCGTACGTACGCGCGGAGACCGCCGAGGGCTTCCCGGAGGACTGGGACCTCGACCGGCTGTGGGGCGCCTTCAAGCAGCTCTACCCGGTGAAGGTCACCGTCGAGGAGCTGGAGGAGGCGGCCGGCGACCGGGCCGGACTGACCGCCGACTACATCGAGGAGTCCATCAAGGACGACGTCCTCGAGCAGTACGAGGCGCGCGAGAAGCAGCTCGGCTCCGAGATCATGCGTGAGCTGGAGCGCCGGGTCGTACTCTCGGTCCTGGACCGCAAGTGGCGCGAGCACCTCTACGAGATGGACTACCTCCAGGAGGGCATCGGCCTGCGCGCGATGGCGCAGAAGGACCCGCTGGTCGAGTACCAGCGCGAGGGCTTCGACATGTTCCAGGCCATGATGGACGGCATCAAGGAGGAGTCCGTCGGCTACCTGTTCAACCTGGAGGTCCAGGTCGAGCAGCAGGTCGAGGAGGTCCCGGTCGAGGACGCGGCGCCGTCGCTGGAGAAGGGCGCGCAGGACGCCGTCCCGGCCCAGGCGGGCGCCCGCCCGGAGATCCGCGCCAAGGGTCTCGACGCCCCGCAGCGCCGGAACATGCACTTCTCCGCGCCGACCGTGGACGGCGAGGGCGGCGTCGTCGAGGGCGACTTCACCACCGACGAGGAGCCCGCGCGCTCCTCGTCCGACGGCCTCACCCGCGCGGAGCGCCGCAAGCAGGCCAAGGGCGGACGCCGCCGCAAGAAGTGACCGTGCGGTGCCCGCGGGCACCGTGGCCGCCGAAGGGCCGGACGCCTCCCTGCGTCCGGCCCTTCGGCCTTTCCCGGTGAAGGGCCCAGCCGCCGGGCAGGGCTCAGTCGTCGTCCGCGTGCGGCCTGCGCGGGCCGCCCAGTTCCACCGCCGTGCAGCGCCAGCGCAGGTCCCGGCCCTGCTCCAGGCGGAAGGCCATCGCGCGCAGCTGGTCGCCCGCGCCGATGCGGGCGAAGACCTCCAGGGCGCCCGGCCGGGGCTCGAAGTAGCCGATGTCACGGACGACGGGGAGGGCGCCGCGCGTGCGCAGGGGGCCGCGTTCGGCGAGGTGGGCCAGTTCGTCGTAGGCGCGTCCGGCGGTGTGGCGGAGCATCGAGTGGACGGGGCGCCGGCCGCTGAGCACGTTGAGCAGCAGCTCGGCGAAGCGGTCGGTCGGGCGGAGCTGCGGTACGGGACGGCGAGGGGCCTGGGCGGGCACGACGGGCCCTGCCGCGGGCGGAGCCTCGCGGCGTACGGCCGGGACGGCGGAGCCCGGCAGAGCGGCGCCGGCAGCCGTGCGCGCACCCGTCCTGGGGGTGCGGCCCGGCCCTGTCGCGGACGGTCGGGTGTCCGCCGGCCGGGTACGGGCCCGAGGGGACCGGCCCGGGGAGCCCGGCGGACGACCACCGGGTGCCGTGGACCGTACGGCGCCGCCGCCCGGCCTGCGGGGCGGTGCGGCGCCGGGGACGCACGGCGGGGAGCCCGCGGGGGCGAGTGCCGCTGCGGTCGGCGCGACTGCGGTGGCCGGTGCGGGGCGGAGCGGGCGGGACTGCGTCCTGGTCATGACCTTGCGCATGGGGGCTCCCCGGTTCGACGGCCCGGCTGATACCGGGCAGTAACTTGCGGTCGGGGATCTTGTACGGGGCGGCGGAACGGTGCGGCAAGAAGGATCGCGACCCGGTCGAGGGCACGGCAGATTCACCTATCCGGGTGGTCGGGGTCTCGGAAGGCCCGGCGTGGCGCGGGACCACCGGGTGAGTTCCGGGACGGAAGTGGACGCGTCAGGCGTCACGGGTGGGGACTCGAAAGGGGACACCCGCACGTATCCTGAAGGCTCTTCCCGGCCTCTCCCGGGCACCCGGCGGAGCCCCCGACCACGAAAGCGGCAGCCTCATGCGCGTCTACGTTCCCCTGACCCTCTCCGGTCTCGCCGAGGCGCACAGGACGGGACAGCTGGGAACCGGGCCGCTCGTCGCCCACGCCGTCACACCGGCGCTGCGCGAGTGGTACCTCTCGGACGACATCGAGGAGCTGGAGTACGCCGCGCTCAACCGGGCCGCGCTGGCCTCGCTGCGGCTGCTGGCGGCCGACGCCGGGGCGCCGCGGCGCCGGGTCGTGGTCGCCGCCGACGTACCCGACGGGGCGGCCACCGCCGACCCGGACCGCGGGCCCGATCCCGCCGCGCTGGGCGAGGTGCGGGTGGCCGGCCCCCTGCCGCTGGCCAAGGCGGCCTCGGTGCACGTCGACTCCGCCGACGCCGAGGCGGACGTGACCGCCGCGGCCGGGGCCCTCGCGGCGGCGGACGGCGGGGACGACGACGCGCGGTTCGTGGTGGACGGGGCGGAGGACCACGAGCTGCTCTGGTACGCGACGCAGGAGATCGCGAGCCTGGTCGAGGCCGCCGGCGACTGACGCCGCGGCGGCCCGCCTTGATTGTCAGTGGCGGCGGGTACGTTTTTGGCATGGGGATGCAGACAGGGGCGCACATCGTCTGGGACTGGAACGGGACACTGTTCCACGACAACGACGCGATCATCGGTGCGACGAACGCCGCCTTCGCCGAGCTGGGGCTGTCGCCGATCACGCTGGAGCAGTACCGGGCGCTGTACTGCGTGCCGGTGCCGAAGTTCTACGAGCGGCTGATGGGTCGGCTGCCCACCGACGCCGAGTGGCAGCTCATGGACGGGACCTTCCAACGCCACTACACCGAGCACCGGGTGCGGTGCGGGCTCACGGAGGGCGTGGCGCAGCTGCTCGCGGACTGGGGCTCGGCGGGGCGCAGTCAGTCGATCCTCAGCATGTACGGGCACGAGGAGCTGGTGCCGCTGGTCAAGGGCTTCGGGATCGAGTCGCACTTCATACGCGTCGACGGGCGGACCGGGCCGTCCGGGGGCAGCAAGGCGGAGCACATGGTGCGGCACATCGCCGCGCTGGCCGGTTCGGCGGGGGTCGATCCCGCGCGCACGGTGGTGATCGGGGATGCCGCGGATGACGCGGTGGCCGCGGGGCGGGTGGGGGCGCGGGCGGTGCTTTACACCGGGGGGTCGCACAGTCGGGCGAGTCTTGAGGGGGCTGGGGCGCCGGTTGTGGACACGTTGGCGGAGGCGGTTGTGGAGGCGGCGCGGTTGGCGGCGTGAGGCTGCCGCCGGTTTGCGGGGCCTGGGAGGCCGTCGGCTGTGTGCTGACCGGCGTCGGTGTGGGCGAGGGGGGTGGGTCGCGCAGCCCGGCGCTGCGGGGTGCCTCCCCCACTCTCGGCTTCTCCCCCACGCTCGGCTTCGCTCGCGCGGGAGGGACCCCCATGAGCGGGAGGTGCCCCCACCGCCCACCCGTGCCGCCCTGGGGGTACCTCCCAGGCCGTTCAGGCACTGGGGGAGGCACGACTGCCCGCAGCTGCGTGGGGTGCGGCGCGACTGCCCGCAGCTAGGGCGGTGCGGTGTCTCTGTGCAGAACGTCAAAGTTTGGGTCCTGGTTTTGTACACATACGGGTCGTGACGGGAGCCCGGCGGGGAGCGATAGCCTTGTGGCGTGATCAGCGCGATAGCTCGCGGGGGCACCGTTGCCTCCGCCCTGCGCCCGGTGAGCACGGACGACATCCGTGTCCGGGCGGCGGTCGCTGGTCTTCGCGGGCGGGACGGGGCATCGAAGGCCCCCGGTACGACGCCGCGCACTCCCCGGACGGTGACGACGAGAGCGACGTCACACCTGGTGAACGTGGCGACATTGGCTGATATGCCCCCGCTCCTCTCACCTTGCGGCATAGCGTCTGAACGGACCGGACACCCCGTGTCCCGAGGGCGTGCCGGAAGGCAGGAGACCGTACTTCCTTCAACGTCACGCAACGGCGCGCGACAGGAGCCAGAGGACAATGCAGACCAAGCTGGACGAAGCCAAGGCCGAGCTGCTCGAAAGGGCTGCGCGGGTAGCTGAGAACAGCCCGGTCGGGGGGCACCTACCGACTGGGACGACGGACGAGGGCACGCCGGGCACCCCGGACCAGGCATCCGTGTTCGCGTTCCTGAGGCGCTACTACCGGCACACCGCCCCGGAGGACCTGACCGACCGCGACCCGGTCGACGTCTTCGGAGCCGCCGTCTCGCACTACCGGCTGGCCGAGAACCGCCCGCAGGGCACCGCGAACGTGCGGGTGCACACCCCGACCGTCGAGGAGAACGGCTGGACGTGCAGCCACTCCGTGGTCGAGGTGGTCACCGACGACATGCCCTTCCTCGTCGACTCCGTGACCAACGAACTGACCCGGCAGGGCCGCGGCATCCACGTCGTGGTCCACCCGCAGATCGTGGTGCGGCGCGACCTCACCGGCAAGCTCGTCGAGGTGCTCACCGGCGGCCCCTCCGCCGACCTGCCGCACGACGCGCACGTCGAGTCCTGGATCCACGTCGAGATCGACCGCGAGACCGACCGCGGCGACCTGAAGCAGATCACCGCCGACCTGCTGCGCGTCCTCAACGACGTCCGCGAGACCGTCGAGGACTGGGGCAAGATGCGCGACGCCGCCGTCCGCATCGCCGAGCGGCTGCCGGACGAGCCGACCCCCGGCGACCTGCCGCCGCGGGAGCTGGAGGAGGCCCGCGAGCTGCTGCGCTGGCTGGCCGACGACCATTTCACCTTCCTCGGCTACCGCGAGTACGAGCTGCGCGGCGACGACTCCCTGGCCGCCGTCGCCGGCACCGGCCTCGGCATCCTGCGCTCCGACCCGCACCACGCGAGTGACGAGAGCCACCCGGTCAGCCCCTCCTTCGAGCGGCTCCCGGCCGACGCCCGGGCCAAGGCCCGCGAGCACCGGCTGCTGGTGCTGACCAAGGCCAACAGCCGGGCGACCGTGCACCGGCCGTCGTACCTGGACTACGTCGGCGTCAAGAAGTTCGACGAGAACGGCAACGTCGTCGGCGAGCGCCGCTTCCTCGGGCTCTTCTCCTCCGCCGCCTACACCGAGTCCGTCCGCCGGGTGCCGGTGATCCGGCGCAAGGTGGAGGAGGTGCTGGAGCGGGCCGGGTTCTCGCCCAACAGCCACGACGGCCGGGACCTGCTGCAGATCCTGGAGACCTACCCGCGCGACGAGCTGTTCCAGACGCCGCCCGACGAGCTCCAGTCCATCGTCACCTCCGTGCTCTACCTCCAGGAGCGCCGCCGGCTGCGGCTCTACCTGCGCCAGGACGAGTACGGGCGCTACTACTCGGCCCTCGTCTACCTCCCCCGCGACCGCTACACCACCGGCGTCCGGCTGCGGATCATCGACATCCTCAAGGAGGAGCTCGGCGGCACCAGCGTCGACTTCACGGCCTGGAACACCGAGTCGATCCTGTCCCGGCTGCACTTCGTGGTCCGCGTCCCGCAGGGCACCGAGCTGCCGCACCTGTCCGACGCCGACAAGGAGCGCGTCGAGGCCCGCCTCGTCGAGGCCGCCCGCTCCTGGGCCGACGGGTTCGCCGAGGCGCTGACCGCCGAGTTCGGCGAGGAGCACGCGGCGGAGCTGCTGCGCCGCTACGGCAGCGCCTTCCCGGAGGGCTACAAGGCCGACCACGGCCCGCGCTCCGCGGTCGCCGACCTCGGTCACCTGGAGCGGCTCGACGAGGAGAAGACCTTCGAGCTGAGCCTGTACGAGCCGGTCGGCGCCGCGCCCGAGGAGCGCCGGTTCAAGATCTACCAGAAGGGCGGCACGGTCTCCCTGTCCGCGGTGCTGCCGGTGCTCAGCCGGCTCGGCGTCGAGGTCACCGACGAGCGGCCGTACGACCTGCGCTGCGCGGACCGCACCACGGCCTGGATCTACGACTTCGGCCTGCGCATGCCGAAGTCGGTGGCCGGCGGCGCCGACTACCTCGGCGACGACGCTCGCGAGCGCTTCCAGGAGGCCTTCGCCGCGACCTGGAACGGGCAGGCGGAGAACGACGGCTTCAACTCCCTGGTGCTCAGCGCCGGGCTGACCTGGCGGCAGGCCATGGTGCTGCGCGCGTACGCCAAGTACCTGCGGCAGGCCGGGTCGACGTTCAGCCAGGACTACATGGAGGACACCCTCCGCAACAACGTCCACACCACGCGCCTGCTGGTCTCCCTCTTCGAGGCGCGGATGGCCCCGGAGCGCCAGCGCGCCGGGCGGGAGATCGTCGACGCCTTGCTCGAAGAGGTCGACGCGGCCCTCGACCAGGTCGCCAGCCTCGACGAGGACCGCATCCTGCGCTCGTTCCTCACCGTCATCAAGGCGACGCTGCGGACGAACTTCTTCCAGAAGACGAACGACGGCAAGCCGCACGACTACGTCTCCATGAAGTTCGACCCGCAGGCCATCCCCGACCTGCCCGCGCCGCGCCCGGCGTTCGAGATCTGGGTGTACTCGCCGCGCGTCGAGGGCGTGCACCTGCGCTTCGGCAAGGTCGCCCGCGGCGGTCTGCGCTGGTCCGACCGTCGGGAGGACTTCCGCACCGAGATCCTCGGCCTGGTCAAGGCGCAGATGGTGAAGAACACCGTCATCGTGCCGGTCGGTGCCAAGGGCGGCTTCGTCGCCAAGCAGCTGCCGGACCCGAGCGTCGACCGCGACGCCTGGATGGCCGAGGGCATCGCCAGCTACAAGACGTTCATCTCGGCGCTGCTCGACATCACCGACAACATGGTGGCCGGCGAGGTCGTGCACCCGGCGGACGTCGTCCGGCACGACGAGGACGACACGTACCTCGTCGTCGCCGCCGACAAGGGCACGGCGAAGTTCTCGGACATCGCCAACGAGGTCGCCGAGTCCTACAACTTCTGGCTCGGTGACGCCTTCGCCTCCGGCGGCAGCGCGGGCTACGACCACAAGGGCATGGGCATCACCGCCCGCGGCGCCTGGGAGTCCGTCAAGCGGCACTTCCGGGAGCTGGGCGTGGACACCCAGACCCAGGACTTCACGGTCGTCGGCATCGGCGACATGTCCGGCGACGTGTTCGGCAACGGCATGCTGCTGTCCGAGCACATCCGTCTGGTCGCCGCCTTCGACCACCGGCACATCTTCGTCGACCCGAACCCGGACTCGGCCACCTCGTACGCCGAGCGGCGCCGTCTGTTCGAGCTGCCGCGCTCCTCGTGGGAGGACTACGACACCGCGCTGATCTCGGCCGGTGGCGGAATCTTCCCGCGCTCGGCCAAGTCGATCCCGGTCAACGCCCACATGCGCGAGGCCCTCGGCATCGAGTCGGGCGTCACCAAGACGACCCCGGCCGAGCTGATGAAGGCGATCCTCAGCTCCCCGGTGGACCTGCTGTGGAACGGCGGCATCGGCACGTACGTCAAGGCCTCCACCGAGTCCAACGGCGACGTCGGCGACAAGGGCAACGACGCCATCCGCGTCGATGGCAAGGACCTGCGCGTCCAGGTCGTGGGCGAGGGCGGCAACCTGGGCCTGACCCAGCTGGGCCGGATCGAGTTCGCCCGCACCGGCGGCAAGATCAACACGGACGCCATCGACAACAGCGCGGGCGTGGACACCTCCGACCACGAGGTGAACATCAAGATCCTGCTCAACGGTCTGGTCAAGGACGGCGACATGACCGTCAAGCAGCGCAACAAGCTGCTGGCCCAGATGACCGACGAGGTCGGCGCCCTGGTCCTGCGCAACAACTACGCGCAGAACACGGCGATCGCCAACGCGCTCGCCCAGTCCAACGACATGCTCCACGCCCAGCAGCGCTTCATGCGCCACCTGGTGCGCGAAGGCAGCCTCGACCGGGCCCTGGAGTTCCTGCCCACCGACCGCCAGATCCGCGAACGCCTGGGCGCCGGACAGGGCCTGACCGGCCCGGAGACGGCCGTACTGCTGGCGTACACGAAGATCACGGTCGCCGAGGAGCTGCTGCACACCTCGCTGCCGGACGACCCGTACCTCAAGGGCCTGCTGCACGCCTACTTCCCGACGGCGCTGCGCGAGCAGTTCCTGGACCAGATCGACGGCCACCCGCTGCGCCGCGAGATCACCACGACCGTGCTGGTCAACGACACGGTCAACACGGGCGGTACGACGTACCTGCACCGGATGCGCGAGGAGACCGGCGCGTCGCTGGAGGAGATCGTGCGGGCGCAGACCGCGGCCCGGGCGATCTTCCGCTCCTCCCCGGTGTGGGACGCGGTGGAGGCCCTGGACACCAAGGTCGAGGCCGCCGTCCAGACCCGCATCCGCCTGCACTCGCGGCGCCTGGTCGAGCGCGGCACGCGGTGGCTGCTCAACAACCGGCCCCAGCCGCTGGAGCTCGCCGAGACGGTGGACTTCTTCGCCGAGCGCGTCGAGCAGGTCTGGTCGCAGCTGCCGAAGCTGCTGCGCGGCGCGGACGCGGAGTGGTACCAGCACATCTTCGACGAGCTGACCGCGGCCGGTGTCCCGGACGAGCCGGCCACGCGGGTGGCCGGGTTCTCCTCGGCCTTCCCGACGCTGGACATCGTGTCGGTGGCCGACCGCATGGGCAAGGAGCCGCTGGACGTCGCCGAGGTGTACTACGACCTCGCCGACCGGCTCAGCGTCACCCAGCTGATGGACCGGATCAGCGACCTCCCCCGCAATGACCGCTGGCAGTCCATGGCCCGCGCGGCGATCCGCGAGGACCTGTACGCGGCGCACGCGGCGCTCACCGCCGACGTACTGGCGGCCGGCAACGGCACGTCGACGCCGGAGCAGCGGTTCAAGGCGTGGGAGCAGAAGAACGCGGCGATCCTCGGCCGGGCCCGCACCACGCTGGAGGAGATCCACAACTCGGAGGACTTCGACCTGTCCAACCTGTCGGTGGCGATGCGGACGATGCGGACGTTGCTGCGCACGCACTCGTGACGGTGTGATGCCGTAGCCGCACAGCGGTGTGAGGCGCCCCGGGTCGAGGTGACCCGGGGCGCCCTCATGTCCGGTCTGCCTGGTCTGTCCGGAAACTCCGCATAAGGTGACGGAGTGACTGGGCGTCTCTGGACCGCACGCGTCGCCGCGCTCGTCCTCCTGCTGCTCCTGCTCCTGGCGGTCGTCCGGCTGCCCTGGGCCGGTGACCTCGGCATCCACGCGGCCACCGTCGAACGACTGCGGCACAGCCTGACCGACCCCGGCAACCCCCTGGTCGACGCGGACACGCCGAGCCCGTACTACTCGCCGTGGACGGTGCTGCTCGGTGCCCTGGCCGAGCTGAGCGGGTTCTCGGTCTTCGTCGTGCTGCGGATCGGGGCGCTGGTGGCGCTCGGGGTGCTGGTGACGGGGGTGTGGCGGTACGTCCGCACGCTGAGCGGGCACCCGGCGGCGCCGCCGCTCGCGTTGCTGTGCCTGGTGCTGTTGTGGGGCACGGAGGAGTTCAGCTGGAGTGGCTTCCTCGGCTTCCACTCCCTCGCGCTGACGGTGGCCTATCCGAGCGTGCTCGCGCTCGGTCTCGCGTTCCACCTGTGGGCGTGGCTGGCGCGGCGGCCGGCCGGTCGGTGGGTCTGGGCCGGGTGCGGGGTGCTGTGGGCGGTGATCCTGCTCGTGCACCAGTTCTCGGGGGTCGTCGCCTCGTTGGGCGCGCTGGCCGTGGTGCTCGGCTCCCGGGCGGGGTGGCGGGTCTGGGGGCGGCTGGGCGTGGGCCTGCTGCTGGGGGTGGTGGTGCTGTGGGCCTGGCCGTACTACGACTTCTTCGCCCTGCTCGGTGCGGGGGACGGGATGAACGCCGTGCACCGGTCGCTGTACCGGGACCTGCCCGGGCGGTACTGGCTGGTGCTGGTGGGAGTGGCGGCGCTGGGGGTGCGGTGGTGGCGGGACCGGCGGGACGTGCTGGTGCTGTTCTTCGCGCTGGGCGCGGTGGTCTTCGCGGCGGGTGGGGTGAGCGGGCACTGGTCCTGGGGGAGGGCGCTGCCCGCCGCGCTGATCCCGGCGCAGCTCGCGGTGGCGCTGGAGGTGGTGGGGGCAGGGCGGCGGGCGGTGCGGACGGTGTGGGTGTGCGTGCTGGGCGCGGCGCTGGTGGTGGGGGCGTGGGCGCAGGCGGGGGCGCTGGGGTACGTGGTGGACCGGGGGCTGCTGCCTGGGGTGGTCGAGGCGAAGTACCGGGAGCCCTGGACGGGGTACCAGTGGATCACGCCGTGGGTGGGGTACGGGGACGTGGTCATGGCGCGGAAGTTTCCCTCGCGGCAGATTCCGGCGTACGGGGCGTACACGGTGGCTCCCGGGTATCCCGACTTCTTTCTGCGGGACGAGGGGGAGCGGGTGGCGGCGGTGCGGGCGTACTTCTCGGAGGGGGCGGTGGGGAGCGTGCGGCGGGGGATCTTGCGGGAGTACGGGGTGCGGTGGGTGGTGGATCGGGGG
>NZ_JAGMUF010000079.1:0-302 GCF_019049125.1 Streptomyces sp. AC602_WCS936
GGCCACAGATGCTCGCGTCCACTGTGCAGTTCTCAAACAACGACCAACCACCCATCACCCCGGGACAACATCCCGAGTGCACTGGGGCCGGCACTGAAGGAAGTTCATTCCCTCAGATACCCAACAGCGTGCCCGACACCCTTCTCTTCCCTCACTCGTGTTCCACGCCGAAGCAGTACTGACGAGAAGATCAGATCAAGTGTGCCGAGTAGTCAACGTTCCACCCATGAGCAACCGTGCAAGACATTTGCTTGCAGTCGGCTATTGCTCCTTAGAAAGGAGGTGATCCAGCCGCACCTTCC
>NZ_JAGMUF010000080.1:0-8497 GCF_019049125.1 Streptomyces sp. AC602_WCS936
GCGGGCGGGCCCGCCTTCGGCGGCTGCTTCGCCGGCGTTTCGTCGCCGACCAGGGCGAAGACCAGCGCCGCCGCGGCGGCCACCGCCACCACTCCGGCCGCGATGCCGGCCTTCACCGGGGCGCCCAGCCCTTCGGAGGCGGCCGCGCCACCCCCGGCCCCCGCCCCACCGGACGCACCTCCCCCCGCGGCGGCCGCCGCACCCGCGGCACCCGCCGCACCGGCACCCGCGCCGCCCGCGATGAGCCCCGCCGCCTTGGCATACCCGGCGGCACCGAACCAGCCGATGACCGCGACGGGAACCACGGCGGGAATGCCGCTCGCGACCTCCGCGATCTGGCCGGCCGCCAGCCGGCACCGGGCGCACTCCTCCAGGTGCTTGCGCAGCCCTCGTTCGGCCCGGATGCGCAGCCTGCCGCGCGCGTAGGTGCCCAGCTGGTCGGCGTAGCGGGCGCACTCCTCGTCGGCGGCGAGGGTTTCGCTGACGTGGGCCTGGAGATAGGCCTGCTTCAGGCCCTCCCGGGCGCGGCTGGCGAGCACCCGGGTGCCGTTGGCGTCGAGCCCGAAGAGCACGGCCACCTCGCTCGGCGACTCGTCCTCGACCTCGGTGTGCCACAGCACGGCCTGCCACCGCTCGGGCAGCGACCGGAAGGCCCGCATGGCCATGGACTGCTCGGCCTCGTGCATGGCCCGGACGTCGGCGCCCAGCTCCAGGGTGTCGTCGTCCGGCACCTTGGCGGAGTGCGCGGCCTGCGCGGCGAACACCGCGAAGTCGTCCACCAGCTGCTCCCGCCCGGCCGACCGCGTCCAGCCGGCGGCGACCCGGCGGACGGCGGTGAGCAGGTAGGCGCGTACGGCGTGCTCGGGGCCCGAGCCGCCGCGCACCGCCTGGAGCATGCGGGCGAAGACCTCGGCCGTGAGGTCGTCCGCGGTGTGGGCGTCGCGGCAGCAGGTACGCGCGTACCGGCGCACCGCGTCCGCGTGGCGCCGGTACAGCTCCTCGTAGGCCGTGTCGTCGCCCGAGCGCATCCGCCCGATCAGCTCCGCGTCGGATTCCGGCATCTCGCGCGGCGGCGGCAGGACGCCCCCGTCGTACACCTCCCGCGGTGGCGGAAGGATTCCCCCGTCACGCACCACGCGCGACGCCGGAAGAACGGTGTCCTCGTGCAGCTCCCGCTGAGCGGGGACAGCCGCTTCGGCCGGTCCGGTGTCCCCAGCGGTTCCGGCACCCTCACTCGACTCGTCCGGGACCCGGGACGGCCCGCCCTGGCCCGGCACCTGCGGTGGCGGCTCGCCGGGTCCGGTGCCGTCCTCGCCGAGTGATCCGTCCCGCCCGTCAACGCTCATCGCGGATAGCCCCCGCCACCTGCCCGCCAGTCCCGAACACCGGGTCAGCGTGCCATATCGGCCTTTGGCCAGGACACCGCAGTGCACGCCATCACTCGTCTGTGGGGACTTCTCGAAACCCGGTAATGACGATCAGTTGTTCGGGTAGGGAGGGAACCTCCCACGGCGGGCCTTGCGCAAGCTGCCGTCCGGCGTCGGGCGGGACACGGAACCGACCGCCACGCCCCGCCTACGGCACCTCGCGTCACGACGCGGGACGCGACCGCAGGCCCTCCAGCAGGATGTCCAGCAGCCGGGCCGAGGCCGCCGCCTGGTGCGCCGCGTCCGGCAGCGAGGGCGCCGCCGTGGCGATCACCAGCAGTACGTCCGACACCGACACGTCCGGCCGCAGCTCGCCCGCCGCCCGCGCCCGCTCGACGAGCCGTCCCACCACCTCGAGCAGCGCCGCCGCCCCGTCGTCGTCCACCACGGAAACCGACGCATCGGCCGACGCACCGGCCGAGGCCCCCGCGGACGCCGTGCTCTCGGGCACCAGCCGCAGCTCGCCGGAGCCCGGCTGCATCCGCTGCTGCGGCACCCGCGGCTCGCTGCTCACTGCACCGCCGTCACCGCCGTCGCCTTCGTCGGACACCCCGACCCGCAGCACCTGCGGGGGCAGCAGCCGGCCCGCACCCGAGGCCACCGACGTCCGCAGGAAGCGCGAGAGCGCAGACCACGGCTCGTCCTCCTGCCCGAGCGCCGCCCGCGCCTGATCGGTCAGCCGGGCCGTCTCCTCCTCGGCTATTCGCCGCACCAGGACGTCCTTGCTGGGAAAGCGCCGGTACACCGTGCCGACACCGACCCGCGCGCGCCGCGCCACGTCCTCCATCGGCGCGCCGTACCCCAGCTCGCCGAACACCTCGCGCGCCGCGCGCAGCACGTGCTCCAGATTGCGCTGGGCGTCCACGCGCAACGGCGCGGTCCGCGCTCCGTCCCCACGTCCGCCGCCCGGTGCCGCGCTCATCGCGCCACCGGGCGCGACAGTGGACGTGGACGACCAATGAGAGCCCTGAACATGCATAGCCAATCCCCCGGTAATGACGTCTCCCCCCGGAGACTCTCCCCGCCATCGAAAGCCGGAGTGCGGCGGAACAGGCTCGGTTTCCGGCCCGCCCGTCGCGGACCCGATGAGCACATCCCCCTACGCTCCGTGGGAAAGAACATAGTTGAGCGGGGGTCAATTCAGAAGAGGCAGGTTCCGCACGGTGCGCCCCTCGATCGGAGTACGGATCGTATACGCCCGGAACTCGCTGCCCTCCGGCCCCGCTCTCACCCCCACTGACCTGCGCGTCCTCCCCGCACCGAAGCCATTGCGCCGAACACCCCCCGCCACGGTCTCCGGTCACACAAATCGACAAGCCTGTGGACAAACGCAAGCGCCGGGTGCGTCATGGGATGGTGAAGGAACGTGCGCGCATTCTCGTTGTCGGCGGTGGCTACGTCGGGATGTACACGGCCCTGCGCCTCCAGCGGAACCTGAGAGGCGAACTGAGGCGCGGCGAAGCCGAGATCACGGTCGTCACCCCCGACCCCTACATGACGTACCAGCCGTTCCTCCCCGAGGCGGCGGCCGGTTCCATCTCCCCCCGGCACGTCGTCGTGCCGCTGCGCCGCGTCCTCGACCAGTGCGACGTCGTCATCGGCGAGGCCCGCTCCGTCGACCACACCACCCGCACCGCCACCGTCTCCACCCTTGCCACCGAGGAGGGCGCCGGCGTCCGCAGACTGACGTACGACGAACTGGTCCTCGCGCCCGGCTCGGTCTCGCGCACCCTGCCCGTCCCCGGCCTCGCCGACCACGGCGTCGGGTTCAAGACCGTCGAGGAGGCCATCGGCCTGCGCAACCACGTCCTCGAACAGATGGACATCGCCTCCTCCACCCGCGACCCCGCCCTGCGCGACGCCGCCCTCACCTTCGTCTTCGTCGGCGGCGGCTACGCGGGCGTCGAGGCGCTCGGCGAGCTGGAGGACATGGCCCGCTACGCCGCGCGGTACTACCACAACGTCACGCCCGACGACATGAAGTGGATCCTCGTCGAGGCCTCCGACCGCATCCTGCCCGAGGTCGGCGAGGAACTCGGCCGCTACACGGTCACCGAACTGCGCCGCCGCAACATCGACGTACGCCTCCAGACCCGCCTGGAGTCCTGCGCCGACCGAGTCGCCGTCCTCAGCGACGGCTCCCGCTTCCCGACCCGTACGGTCGTGTGGACGGCCGGCGTCAAACCCCACCCGATCCTCGCCGCCACCGACCTCCCCCTGAACGAACGCGGCCGGCTCAGGTGCACCCCCCACCTCTCCGTCGACGGCGCCCCGCACGCGTGGGCCGCCGGAGACGCCGCCGCCGTCCCCGACGTCACCGCCTCCGCGCCCGGTGCGGAATGCGCCCCCAACGCCCAGCACGCCGTCCGTCAGGCCAAGGTCCTGGGCGACAACATCACGCACGCCCTGCGCGGCGAGCCCCTGGAGACGTACGAGCACACATACGCGGGCTCCGTCGCCTCCCTCGGCTTCCACAAGGGCGTGGCCCACGTCTACGGGCGCCGGCTGAAGGGCTACCCCGCGTGGTTCATGCACCGCGCCTACCACCTCAGCCGCGTCCCCACCGTCAACCGCAAGGCGCGCGTGCTGGCCGAATGGGCCCTCGCGGGACTCTTCAAACGGGAGATCGTCTCCCTGGGCTCACTCGAACATCCGCGAGCCGAGTTCGAACTCGCGGCCGGTGGAAAGCCTTCTCAGGAACCCCCGGACAACCCGAAGGGGTCGTCCTGACCGGACTGAGGAACTCCCCCGGCAGGTCCGGCGTCTGACGGATGTCGGCCCGGCCCGCACCCTGCCAGACTGGTCCACCACCGCGGGCGCGCCGCCGCCCGCGGACGCGTGGCCCCGGGGGCTCGGACCGGTCCCCGCCGCCCGGTCCGGGACCACCGACAACCACCGGGGCGGCCGACAACTGCACGAGGCGGCCGACAACTACACGAGGCAAGGACACGAGGCAAGGATTCGTGAACTTCACGCGCTGGAGCGCCCGGCTCCCCGGAACGCAGCGCCGCGCCGCAGCGCGGACCGACCCGCCGCTCACCCCGGACCGCCGGCCGGACGGCTCCGTACCCGCCGCCCGCGCCGAACAGCTGACCGACGAGGCCCCGCCCGTACCCGCCGTCGACGAACTGCCCGTACGCGACGTCCTCGACCGCGTCCCGGCCCTCGTTGCCCTCGTGCACGGCCCCGACCACCGCCTCGCCTACGTCAACGACGCCTACGTCGGCGCCTTCGGCACCCGCACCCTGGGCGAACGAGCCCGCGAGGCCCTCCCCGAACTCTCCGAACTGGGCCTCTTCCCCCTCCTCGACCAGGTCCAGCGCAGCGGCAGACCTCGCACCCTCAAGTCCCGCAAGGCCTCCGACGGCCGCTCCTACACCTTCACCTGCACCCCGGTCACCGAGCCCCACGACGGCGACGGCGACCGCGGTGTCCTCGTCTTCGCCACCGACGTCACCGACCACGCGGAGGCCGCCGCCCGCCTCCGCGCGAGCGAACGCCGCCAGCGCGAGACCGCCGTCACCCTCCAGCGCTCCCTGCTCCCGCAGGAACTGGAGGAACCCGACGACCTGCGCGTCGCCGCCACCTACCACCCCGGCGGCACCGAGGCCGCCGTCGGCGGCGACTGGTACGACGTGATCACCCTCGGCGGCGGCCGCACCGCCCTCGTCATCGGCGACGTCATGGGACGCGGCGTCCGCGCGGCGGCCGTCATGGGCCAGCTCCGTACGGCGGTCAGGGCCTACGCCCGCCTCGACCTGCCCCCGCACGAGGTGCTCCAACTCCTCGACGGCCTCGCCACCGAGATCGACGCCAACCAGATCGCCACCTGCGTCTACGCCATCCACGACCCGAACGAGGGCCGGCTGGTCTACGCGTCCGCCGGACACCTGCCCATCCTGGTCCGCGACCAGACCGGCGCCGTCCAGCGCGCCGACGAACCCACCGGCCCCCCGCTCGGCACCGGCGGCTGGATGCACACGTCCGGCTCGATCGCCCTCACCCCCGGCTCCACCGCCGTCCTCTATACGGACGGCCTGGTGGAGCGCCGCGACGAAGACCTGGACGAGGGCATCGCCGCCCTGCAACGCGCCCTGTCCGGCGCCACCGGCAGCCCCCAGGTGGTCTGCGACCGCCTGGTCCGCTCGGCCGGCGTCACCCCGGACCACGACGACGACGTCGCCGTCCTCGTCCTCCAGCACCCCGCCCGCAAGGGCGCCGAGGCCGAGCGCTTCCGCAACGCCGCCCTGGAACTGCTCGGCGGCGTGGAGGCCGCCCCACGCGCGCGTGCCTTCGCCTCCGGCGTCCTCACCAGCTGGCGCTTCCCCACCGACCTGCACGACCTGGGCGTCCTGGCCACCAGCGAACTGGTCGCCAACTCCCTCCAGCACGGCACGCCCCCCATGCGGCTGCGCCTGCGCCGCACCGACCGCCGCCTGATCATCGAGGTCACCGACGGCGACGACCACCTGCCCAGACGCCGCCGCGCGGAACCCGGCGACGAGTCCGGCCGGGGCATCGCCATCGTCGCGACGATCGCCTCCAACTGGGGTTCCCGGCGCACGCCCGGCGGCGGCAAGGCGGTCTGGTGCGAATTCCTCCTGCCGAAGCCGTGAAGCGGTGAGGCAGTGAGGCAGTAAGACAGTGAGGCCGTGACGGGCACCCGCCCGTCACGGCCTCACCGCCTCACCTACCGCTCGGGTCACGCCTCCGCGGCCGCCACCGCGTCGGCCGGCGCCCGGCCCTGCGTGACCACCCGGCTCCGCGCGAGCGACGGCTGGTTCTGTACGTCCGTGAGCTGCCGCCCCAGCCGCACCGCCAGCACCGTGATGCCCAGCGAGATCAGCGTGAAGGCCACGATGTACGGCGCGTGCAGCGACGCCCCGAGCGGCCCGCCCACCGCCGGCCCGATCGCCAGCGCGAGCTGCTTCACCAGGGCGAAGGCGGAGTTGTACTGCCCGGCGAGACCGGTCGGCGCCAGGTCCGCCACCAGCGGCGCCAGCGTCGGCGACAGCAGCGCCTCACCCAGCCCGAAGAGCGCGTACGTCGAGATGAAGGCGGCCGTCGCCATCGCCTGGCTGCCGTGCCCGAGCCCGGCGTACCCGGCCACGGCCCACGCCACGGCCCAGATCAGCCCCACCGAGGCGATCACGCGCGACCGCTTCCGGCGCTCCACGAACTTCAGCACCGCGAACTGCGCGACCACGATCATCAGCGTGTTCGCCGCCAGCGCGGTCCCCAGCGCGGACGTGGAGATCCCGGCCGCCTCGACGCCGTACGCGCTCAGCCCCGACTCGAACTGCCCGTAGCAGGCGAAGAACAGCACGAAGCCCAGCACGCACAGCTGCACCATGGCCCGGTTGCCGAGCAACTGCTTCCAGCTGCTGCCCGCGGACTGTCCCGGCGCATCCTCGACACGCGGCGCGCGCGGCGCGCGCACCGTCGCCATCACCGCGACCAGCACCAGGAACATCGCCGCCTCGATCGCGAACAGCAGCGTGAACGACGACGCTTTCGAGGTGTCGACCAGATGCCCACCGATGAGCCCGCCGACGCCGAGACCCAGGTTCTGCAGGAAGAACTGCATCGCGAACGCCCGCGACCGCGTCTCGGTCGTCGAGCAGTCCACGATCATCGTCGCGAGCGCCGGCTGCATCACGGCCTGCCCCGCCCCCAGCGCGGCGGCGGACAGCAGCACAGTGGAAGCCGAGGCCGACAGCCCGAGGCTCAGCGCCCCGAGCGCGGCGGTGACCAGGGCGACCAGCAAGACCGGCAGCGGGCCGCGCCGGACGATGGCCCGCCCGGCGAACGGCAGCACGATCAGCGCGGCCACGGCGAAGACGGCGAGTACGAGACCCGCCGTCACAGAACCGAGTCCCCGTACCTGCGCCACATAGACATACAGGTAGGGGACGGTGAAGCCGAGCCCGAACGCGCTGAGTGCGTTGCCCACATGGATCCGGCGCATCGCTGCGCCCATTGCCCTGGTCACGTTCACCCTCTCTGGGTCGATGCTCCAGCCGTTAAAGCTGAAGACTTAGAAGCTAAAGTTCGAAGGTAAAGAGTACACAGCGAAGGACTTCGAGGCAAAGGAGTCCCGTGCCATACTGCGGGCCATGGGCGACACCTCCGGCGCCGGCGAGCCGACACTCGAAGAACAGATCGCCGCCTACCAGCGCGAGTTCCAGGACCTCGACCCCCAGGTCGAGAAGATCGTCTCGGCACTCTCCCGCCTGAACCGCCGTATGAACGTGGCGTACGGCCGTCAGACCGCCGAGCTGGGCATCAGCAACACCGACTGGGAGGTCCTGAAGGCGCTCGTCCTCTCCGGCGCCCCCTACCGCCTGGGCCCCGGCGACCTCGCCAAGCGCCTCGGCCTCACCCCGGCCGCAATGACGCATCGCATCGACCGCATGGTGGGCGAAGGCCTCGTCACCCGTGACCGGGACGAGACCAACCGGGTCCGCGTCATCGTCGAGCTGACGGCGGAGGGGCGGGAGAAGTGGTTGGAGGCCATGCGCCTCGCCACGGTCTTCGAGGAGGACCTGCTCCAGGACCTCTCGGCGGACGAGCGGTCGGCCCTCGGCGAGGTACTGACCCGCCTGCTGCGCAGGGTCGAGCACGCCCAGCCCGACGCCGGCGGCCGGCTCAGCGACCTCGATTAAAAGATCTTGACAGGGACGCTTGACAGCCCCCTGGGCGATCCGTAAGGTTCTTCGGGTTGCCACCGGGCCGTAACGGTTCTGCGGCAACACCTTCCGCCGCGAGAGCGGCGCCCAACCACCAGCAAGACCTCCCTCTGGGAACTGTTTCGGCATGTCCGAATTCAATTCCGAAGGGACTCGGCGACCCGCTCGACACCGATTGGGAAACGCCGGGAAAGTCCGCTAAGGTTTGGGACGTCGGAACGGCCCAACAGCCGCGAAGACAACCCCCTCTGACAGGGAATCAGGACCCGAAAGGATCTGATAGAGTCGGAACCGCCGGAAAGGGAAACGCGAAAGCGGGAACCTGGAAAGCACCGAGGAAATCGGATCGGAAAGATCTGATAGAGTCGGAAACGCAAGACC
>NZ_JAGMUF010000081.1:0-365 GCF_019049125.1 Streptomyces sp. AC602_WCS936
CCGACCCGAGAATCAGCGGCTACGAACTCTCTGCACGGCGCCCAGCTGACGTAACCAGACGCGAGTACCGATCAGTAGTTACGGGACAACGCTTAGGGCGTGTCTGACAATTCCCGTCGTCGCCCGGAGGGCGGCCTCGCGGCGTCAGGTGCGTGCTCTCGGCGTGCCGGGCGTAGGGCCTCGTACTGGATGTACTTGGCTCTGCGCCCGGTGCGGCGAGAGTGCGTGCATGGCGTCGCGAGGCAGGCGGGAATTGTCAGACACGCCCTAGGTGTGCTGATCGGACAGGTTGGTGACGCGGCTGGCTGGTGTTTGGCCGCCGATTCCGGTGTGGGGTCGGTGGTAGTTGTACCAGTCCAGCCAGC
>NZ_JAGMUF010000082.1:0-443 GCF_019049125.1 Streptomyces sp. AC602_WCS936
CTGAGGTGCTGGACCGGTGCCTGCACCACCTGCGGACGCCCCCTGCCCGCCCGACGAAGCCGCCACAGACAGCGACGAACCTAACGAAGCACTACTAGTGACCTGAGTCGGAGGTTCGTCGTTGGTTGGGTATGAGTCGTCCGGGTCCGAAGATTCCGCCGTTGTCGCTGACTGATACCCAACGGGATGTGCTGGAAGGCTGGGTGCGTCGTCGCTCGACAGCCCAGTCCCTGGCTCAGCGCTCAAGGATCATTCTGCGCCGAGGGGCACTCCATCATGGAAGTGGCACGCCGGCTCGGTGTCACCGCGGACATGGTCCGCACCTGGCGGCGGCGCTTCCTGGAGCGTGGTCTGGATGGTCTGTCCGACGAGCCGCGACCCGGTGTCCCGCGGAAGATCACCGACGCGGACGTCGAGCGCGTCATCGTCAAAACACTCGAGGA
>NZ_JAGMUF010000083.1:0-541 GCF_019049125.1 Streptomyces sp. AC602_WCS936
TGGCCGCGCGCTCCTGGGAGAGGGCCGCGTACTCGTCGACGTCGCGGCGGGAGAAGCCCTCGATGGTGGCGATCAGGTCCGCGCCGATGCCCTGCGGCACGAAGCCGGCGTCGTGGTTGGTGCGGGGGTCCAGCGCCCAGGCCCCGCCGTCGCTGCCCATCGGGACGCGGGACATGGACTCGACGCCGCCCGCCAGGACCAGGTCCTCCCAGCCGGAACGGACCTTCGCGGCGGCCAGGTTGACGGCCTCCAGACCCGAGGCACAGAAGCGGTTCTCCTGCACGCCCGCCACGGTGTCCGGCAGCCCGGCCGCGACGGCGGCGGTACGCGCGATGTCGGAGCCCTGGTCACCGACCGGCCCGACGACACCGAGCACGATGTCGTCCACGGCGGCGGGGTCGAGGTCCGGGAAACGGACGCGGATCTCGTGGATCAGGCCGACGACCAGGTCGACGGGCTTCGTGCCGTGCAGGGCGCCGTTCGCCTTGCCGCGTCCGCGCGGAGTGCGGATCGCGTCGTACACGTACGCTTCGGTGCTCAC